>NZ_JBQFYA010000007.1:0-244118 GCF_056541245.1 Ruegeria sp. AI3 | reverse complement strand
GCGCGATATACAGACATTCAATCCGTCGAAACGAACCAAACCGCCCACATATCTCTTCAGTTATCCATCAATGTCAAAGAACAAACACCCAGAGCCAAAAACCAGACCGTTGCGCCAATCCCTCAGCGCGCCCGCCTAAAACTCAACCTCAGATGCCCCCAGTCTATCCTGAGCGTCCCCGCCGCCTCAGCAGCGCCCCAGCGCCTCAGCAGCGCCGGTGAAGGGGGTTCTAAGGTTTACCCCACAAAGCCGCAAGTGGAAAAAGCAAAAAAGTGGGGAAAAATTCCAAATCCCTATTTTAAAACATAGAATCAGATACTTAACGAGAAGTTCTTTTGCCCAAACACCCTCAATCACCTCTCCGACCACCCGGAATCACTGCCTTCAGATCATTGTTCACACAGTTGCCCACAGACTCGATCAAAGCTTACGCGGAATCGGCCTGCTTCAGGCGAGTCAGCAAGCCCGGTATCGGCAGACGCACAAGCAGCAGTCCGATGATCGCGGCGAGATAGAAAAGTGGCTCGAGCTGGAAACCCTTCGCCAGCATCACATAATGGATACCGCCAAGCAGAACAGCCGGATAGACCAGTTTGTGCAACTTGCGCCAGCGCGGGCCAAGTTTTCGCACCGACCAATTGTTCGATGTCACCGCCAAAGGCAGCAAGAGAATGAACCCCGCCATGCCGACAGTGATATAGGGCCGCTTGAGGATATCAGCCCAAATCTGGCCAAGCAGCTGAACGTCCAACACCAACCAGACCAGCAGGTGCAGCGCGACATAGGAAAAGGCCAGCACGCCGATTGCTCGGCGGAACTTCATAAGGTTCAAGCCAAGATGCCGGCGCAGCGGGGTTACCGCCAGGCCAAGAATGAGCAGCTGCAGGGCCAGCTCACCCAGCCTATGTTCGAGCGCTGTGATCGGCTCGACCCCGAGCCCCCCTGTGAGCGCAAGATACAGGAACCAAGGGGCCGGAAGGGCCCCGGCCAGATAGACTGCCCAAACGGGGATCTTGCGTATGGCCTGGTTCACGGCTTGCATGGCTCAATAGTATTCCTTGAGGTCCATACCTTCATACAGGCTGGCGACCTCTTGTTCATAACCGTTGAACATGAGGGTCGGGATACGCTTGGCAAACAGACCGCCACCTATCTGGCGCTCGGACGCCTGAGACCAGCGTGGATGGTTCACATTCGGGTTCACATTACTATAGAAGCCATACTCGCGCGGAGCGGACATGTTCCAGCTGGTGGGTGGCTCATCCTCGGTCAGAGTGATCTTCACGATCGACTTGATCGACTTGAACCCGTATTTCCACGGCACCACCAACCGCAGCGGAGCGCCGTTCTGGTTCGGGATCGGACGGTCATAGATGCCTGTCGCCATGATGGTCAGCGGGTGCAGCGCCTCATCCAGACGCAGACCCTCGCGGTAGGGCCATTCCAGAATCGGGAAGCGCGTACCGGGCATCTCATCGGGACGGTAGGCGGTCTCAAAGGCCACGTATTTCGCACCCTCCTGCACACCCGCCATATTCAACAGGTCGGCCAGTTCGAACCCGTTCCACGGAATCACCATCGACCAGGCCTCGACACAGCGGAAGCGGTAGATGCGTTCTTCGACTGTCATCTCGGACATGATGTCCTTGAAGTCATAGGTGCCGGGGCGATCCACCAGACCGTCGATCTGAATGCTCCAGGGTTCGGTCACGAGGGTATGGGCATATTTGGCCGGGTCGTCCTTTCCAGTCCCGAATTCATAGAAATTGTTGTAGCCGGTGATCTCTTCCCAGGTGTTCGGCTCCAGCGCTTGTTGCGCAGCTGCAGGGCGGGCCATCGCGGTCAGCCCGACACCTGCCAGCCCGGCCATAACCTGCCGCCGGTTCAGAAACGCCGCCCTTGGGGTGACGTCGGCATGTGTCAAAGTGTTGGTCCAGCGATGCGCCATTTGGGTCTCCGTAGTGAATCCGCCTCAGGGTGAGGTAGTCCGCTGATAGCACAGAGCCAAGGAAACAGGCGTCACGATTGAGCGAACAGACTGTAACGCAACTGCGTCAGCCCGCGACTAAGGCGTTTTTGGCGGCTGGTTCTAGCAGTCTCAATCAAGTATGCGGGAATCATCCAATAGTTGATCAGAGTTGGTCCCGTGCTCGTATTTCAGGCCTTTCCTTTTTCGCTGTCCGTTTTGTGGCGCTATATTATTGTCTTTCCCGTCCTGCTGGTCGCGCTTATCGTCTACGGGTTGATAGGCGGTATACTGAGCGCGCTGATCGGGCTGCTCATTCCGGGCCTGTCGGTTCTAATCTCGTTCTTTGTGGGCGCATCCTCGGGCGTCATCCCAATGCTGGTCGGTAGCCGTTTGGGCCTGCAGGCCTGCGAGGTTTCTCCGAGTAACAGTTACCGCAAGTTTGTCTTTCCAGCGGTTATCTACGGCGCCGTCGAAGCCATTGGGATCAGTGTGGCCGCCGCGCTGATCGCCGCGCTCTCCATCGGTGCCGTCAGCGTACGGGGCGGAGTTCCCGAGGACCCGGCCGCGTTCTTCGCGACCCTATCGCCCGTGCATATCATGATGTTCTCGGGTGTTGTAATCCTGCTCTTTGCAGCGATCTGCGCGCTAAGGGCCGGGTTTCTGGTGCCGATTGCGGCGGCCTCGATCGGGCGGGACCCCAATGGCCGCCCTTATACGCCATTCAACCATTTCGGTGCTTTCTTTCTGCAGCTTTTCGCCGTGGTGGCGATCAGCTTTGTCGGTGCTGTCTTTTTCTTTGCGCTGTTTATCGTCGGGCTTACTGCAATCTACGGTCCGAGCACTCTGGTCGACGAAGTTCAATTGATCGGCGAGATGACGACCGGAGCGGTTCCGTTTTCAGTCACTGCGCCAATGATCGCAACGGTCGTGGCCTATACCCTTCTGGCCAGTTGGGCCTTCAGCTATCAATGCGCCGGCGGGGTTCTGGCCTATCTGCGCCTCAGCGGTGGCACCGTGCGCAAGACCCCAAGCACTGAGACATTGATTCAGCCCACCCCGCAGGCCACGACCAGCTCAGGCCCAAAAATGAGTTCGGAAGAGCTGCGCGCCCTGCGTAAAAGCCGTGAGTTCCGCTAGGACGCCCAGCGCGCCACAACAGACAGCACCCTTTACACAGAAGGGGTCAGCGCGGCACTCTGCCTGACAGGTGGTACGGTCCGCGACACCGGTCGCCCGACCCTGCCGCCCATTAGGGAGGATACCGAATGTGTGATATCTGCGTAATGAATGCCGTCAAAGACAAGATGCTGTCCCGGCGGAGCTTCTTCAAAGCCGCCGCAGCCACTGGCATGGCAGCCGCCGCAACGGGCGCGAGCGCTCCGGCGGCATTGGCCGCAGGGCATGGTGGGGTCGAGGACATGACCCACACCCTCAGCCCCGAGTTTCCCACTTGGGGAGGAGAACCCGGCGTCTCCGCCGAACAGGCGTTCAACTTTGCGGATCACGGGTTCAACCTGTTCAACCTGTCGATCAACGAACATACCGGCACCCATATCGATGCGCCCCTGCATTTCTCGGCCGACGGAACCTCAGTCGATGAGATCCCGGTGACCGATCTGGTTGCACCGCTCTGCGTCGTGGATATCGCCGCCCGTGCCGCCGAAGACGCCGATACCCGCGTGACGCCTGATGACCTCAAGGCGTGGATCGCGGCGAACGGAGACATCCCTGACGGCGCCTGCGTCGCCATGCACTCCGGTTGGGGAGGAAAAACGGCGACCGACGCGTTTCGCAATTTCGACGGAGAAGCGCAGCACTATCCCGGCTTCCATGTCGAGGCCGCCCAGATGCTGATGGAGGAAACCGGCGCGCGCTCCATCGCGGTCGACACGCTGTCGCTGGATCACGGCATGTCCGCCGATTTCGCCACCCACTACGCCTGGCTGCCCACCGGCCGGTTCGGGATCGAGTGTCTGGCCAATCTCGACCGCGTCCCAGCCGCCGGGGCCACCCTGGTGATCGGAGCCCCCAAACACAAAGGCGGCACTGGTGGTCCGGCGCGGATATTTGCACTGGTCTGAGAACGGAAATACGCAAATCGAAGGCTCACCATTCAGGTGAGCCTTTCTTTATCCGCACTGCTGTCAGACTTTGCGCTTGACCAAAAGCTAGCTTGAGGGCGCACCGTGCCTCGGGAAAGCCACCTTGCCTCAGAAAGTCCCTTTCATGCACGTCTTAACTGTACTCGATCATCCAAACCCCGACTCATTTACTGCGGCCGTAGCGCAGATGTTCGTAGATGGTGCTACGGCTGCCGGTCATACGACTGAATTAGCTGACCTGCATGCCGAGGGCTTCGATCCGCGTTGGTCCATGGCTGACATTGAAAGGGATTCTACGTCCGTGCCACTCGCTGACATTCAATCAGAACAGGAACGAGTCTCTCGCGCAGACGCGATCTGCCTGACTTTTCCACTGTTCTGGTGGGGGATGCCGTCAATGATGAAAGGTTGGGTTGATCGCGTCTGGTCGTGGGGTTGGGCATATGATCAATTGGACGATCGCGAAAAGTCGCTGCAACGACCTAGATCCGGGGTCTTGCTGATACCCGCCGGTGCACGATCAGACGAAATGAGGGACGCCGGGTATCTGAATGCTATAGAGACACTCTGGACACAGGGCACATTCGGGTATTTCGGGTTTTCGCCACGCAAGATGGAGATGCTCTATGGATCAACAGGGTCAAAAGAACGTCGTGAAGCGCTGCTGGAGCAAAGCTACAACGCTGGCCTGACCTTACCGCCACCTCGGTCACCCTCGATTTGATGGGAGCGCGAAAGAGGCTTAGAGCCCCAAACGAGGTTGAGCATTTGGCGTTCATCTAAGACAAAAGAGGCAAAGAAAGACCCGCTATCGCCGCGGGTCTTTGTGTTGATTTAGCTCTGATCAATGCACCACGGCATCATTCGGGCGGGGGCGGTCTGAGGTGCCCAGCCGGTCGCCAATGATCAAGCCCTCAGCGCCAGCGGTGACGGGGACGGTTTCGCCATCCTTGATCTCACCGGCCAGCAGCGCTTCGGCCAAGGGGTTCTGCAACGCGCGCTGGATCACACGCTTCAGCGGGCGCGCACCGAAGACCGGGTCATAGCCTTCATCGGCAAGCCACTGTTTCGCGCCATCATCCAGAACCAACTCGATCTTGCGAGCCGCCAGACGTTTTTGCAGACGTGCCATCTGGATATCGACGATGCCATCCATATCGGCCCGCTTGAGCCGATCAAAGATGATGGTCTCATCCAGACGATTCAGGAATTCAGGCCGGAAATGTGCCCGGACCGCATCCATCACGTCGCGCCGCGCCTGCGCGCTGTCTGCACCTTCGGGCAGTTGGCTGAGCGCCTGAGACCCGAGGTTCGACGTCAGGATGATCAGCGTCTGCTTGAAGTCTACGGTACGGCCCTGACCGTCAGTCAGTACGCCATCATCGAGAACCTGCAACAGCACGTTGAACACATCCGGATGCGCCTTTTCAACCTCATCGAACAGCACGACCTGATAGGGTCTGCGCCGCACGGCTTCGGTCAACACACCGCCTTCGTCATAACCGACATAGCCCGGAGGGGCACCAATCAGACGCGCAACCGCGTGTTTCTCCATGAACTCGGACATGTCGATGCGCACCATCGCATTGTCGTCGTCGAACAGGAAGTTCGCTACGGCCTTGGTCAGTTCGGTTTTACCTACGCCGGTGGGCCCGAGGAACAAGAACGAGCCCAGCGGGCGGTTTTCATCGTTCAGGCCCGCGCGCGCGCGGCGCACGGCGTTGGACACGGCGGTCACGGCGGCATCCTGGCCGATCACACGGGAGTGCAGATCGTCTTCCATCCGCAGCAGTTTCTCGCGTTCCCCTTCCAGCATCTTGGCAGTCGGGATACCAGTCCAGCGTTCGACCACGGATGCGATCTGTTCCGGGCGCACCGTTTCCTCGGCCATCATGGCGTTGCTTTCGGCGTTTTCGGCCTCGGTCAGCTTTTTCTCAAGCTCGGGGATGATGCCGTAGGACAGCTCACCTGCCTTTGCCAGATTGCCTTCGCGTTTGGCGATTTCCAGATCAGCGCGCGCCTTGTCGAGCTGTTCTTTCAGATCACGCGCACCCGCGAGCTTGTCACGTTCGGCCTGCCACTGGGCGGTCATCTCAGCCGATTGCTCCTGCAGATCGGCCAGATCCTTTTGCAGGGTTTCCAGACGATCCTTCGAGGCCGCGTCGTCTTCCAGTTTCAGCGCCTCTTCCTCGATCTGCATCTGCAGGATCTGGCGATCCAACTGATCGAGCTCTTCCGGCTTGGAGTCCACCTCCATCCGCAACCGCGACGCCGCCTCATCGACAAGGTCAATGGCCTTGTCGGGCAGGAACCGGTCGGTGATATAACGATGCGACAAGGTCGCCGCCGACACCAATGCGGAATCCGAAATACGCACGCCGTGGTGCAGCTCGTACTTTTCCTTGATGCCACGCAGTATGCTGATCGTGTCCTCGACGGTCGGTTCGGTGACCATCACGGGCTGGAACCGGCGCGCAAGGGCCGCGTCTTTTTCCACGTATTTGCGATACTCATCCAACGTGGTCGCGCCGATACAATGCAGCTCGCCCCGAGCAAGCGCAGGCTTGATCAGGTTGGCGGCATCCATCGCGCCGTCGGATTTACCGGCGCCGACCAGCGTATGCATCTCGTCGATGAACAGGATGATTTCCCCGGCGGCCTCGGTGACCTCGGTCAGAACCGCCTTGAGGCGTTCCTCGAACTCACCACGGTATTTTGCACCAGCGATCAGCGCGCCCATGTCGAGCGCAAGCAGCTTCTTATCTTTCAGCGATTCCGGCACGTCACCGTTGATGATGCGCAGGGCCATGCCCTCGGCAATCGCGGTTTTACCGACGCCGGGTTCCCCGATCAGAACAGGGTTGTTCTTGGTACGGCGCGACAGAACCTGCATCGAGCGTCGGATTTCCTCATCCCGCCCGATGATTGGGTCAATCTTGCCTTCAGCCGCAGCCTCAGTCAGATCGCGCGCATATTTCTTGAGCGCGTCATAGCCCTCTTCCGCCGAAGCGGTGTCCGCGGTGCGGCCCTTACGGATATCATTGATGGCTTCGTTCAGTTTCTGAGCGGAAACGGCCCCGGCCTCCAAAGCGTCCTTGGCTTTGGATTTGACCATGCAGAGAGCCATCAGCACCCGTTCCACGGGCACAAAGCTATCGCCCGCCTTGGTGGCAATCTTCTCAGCCTCGTCCAGAACCTTGGCGGTCTGGCCATCCATGTAAATCTGGCTCGCGTCACCGCTGACCTTCGGGATTTTCCCCATCGCGGCGTCCAAGGCCTCAACCACGCGGTTCGGCGCGCCGCCCGCGCGGGTGATCAGGTTGCTCGCCAGCCCCTGATCATCGTCCATCAATGCCTTAAGTATATGTGTGGGCTCCAGTCTCTGGTGCCCCTCGCGCAGCGCAATTGTCTGCGCGGCCTGCACGAATCCCCGTGCCCGCTCGGTGAACTTGTTCAAGTCCATAGCATTCTCCTTTTCTCAAGCGCCCCGTTTTGATGCGCCCGCTTGGCGGCACGCGTCGATTGAGGCCTCACATTCAATTTGGGTAATGTCGGCGTGTATTCAAGATTGTCTTGGCAGAATAACATGATGCATGCTGGGAACCTGAATAATCTCGGTCAATTGCGAAAAAACCGTCTTAGGAGCGCGCCTTTATGATCTCAGCCACTGCGTTGCGCAGCTGCATTGCAGAACAATGGTCGCCCACTATTGGCGACCCAAGCGTGATCGGTTGGCTCACGGTTGCCGCATACGGTATTGCCGCGCTCCTGTGCCTGCGCGCAAGGCGCAATTCCCACGTCCGGTGGTTTTGGCTGATCCTTGCGCTGCTGCTGTTTGCGCTGATGGTAAATAAACAGCTGGATCTGCAGTCCGCGCTTACGGCCAGCGCCCGCTGCCTATCGCAGATGCAAGGTTGGTACGAGGATCGCAGGTCGGTCCAGATCGGCTTTATCATTGTGGTCGTGTTCAGCGGCTTCTGGGTCTCACTTGTCAGCCTCTGGTTCCTTCGTAAAAACTTGCGAGAGGTCGGCATCGCCCTGATCGGCTTTGTCACCCTGATCTGCTTTGTGCTGATCCGCGCCGCCGGGTTTCACAACTTCGATGCCTTTCTGGGTGCCGAGATCATGTCGATCCGAATGAACTGGCTTCTGGAACTGTCCGGAATCGCCCTGATTGCGGCGAATGCAGCATGGGTGGGCAGACGCCGTCAGCCACGCGGAATGGAGTATACCGAATAGCCGCCGGTTTGCGCCACCGGCTCTAGCGTATATGTCTCGACCAAGGATTTTTCAGCGCTGCTGCCGGTCGGGCACGAGACAAGATCGGCGGTGTGATCCAGAAATTCGACGGTAAAGGCGCTCTCACCTGTAAGCTGGCACCAATCATCCTCAGATCGGTAGCCCCGGACCAGAGGAAGGTTGTCATTGGTCGGCGCGGGCGCCGCGCCTGTGTCAGATGTGCCTGAGGCGGGTTCATCGCAGGCACCCATCATCAGCGCAACTCCGAGCAAGGCAAGCTTTCTCATCTTCTGTCCCTTCATATGAGCTATTGGTCGATTTGAGCCACTGTAACACAGATCATCCTCTTTCGATTGGACGGACCTGCATGGACAGTTGCGCCCGAACCCGCTAGGAGGCAGTCGTTTGCCAGCAAGGAGACCCAACATGTCCGATGACCGCCTGATCGTAGCCCTTGACGTTCCTAACGCTCTGCAAGGTTTGGCGATGGCCGAACGGTTGGGTGATGCGGTGTCGTTCTACAAGATCGGGCTGGGAATGCTGACGGGCGGTGGTCTGGCTCTGGCCAATGAGCTGAAACAGGACCATGGCAAGCGCATCTTTTTGGACATGAAGCTGTTCGACATTGGCAACACGGTAGAAAACGCTGTGCGTGGTCTGGCGCAGTTCGATCTGGATTTCCTGACCGTCCATGGCGACCCGCATGTGGTGCGAGCGGCAAAAGAAGGCGCATCCGGCAAGGACCTGAAAATCCTTGCAGTCACCATCCTGACCTCGCTCAACCGCGATGATTTGGATGCCAGCCTGTTGAAGGCAGGCGACGTGCAGGATCTGGTGGTTGAGCGCGCGGCCAAAGCGCTGGAGGCCGGGGCAGATGGCGTGATCGCCAGCCCACAAGAGGCCGCGCTGATCCGCGCCCTGCCCCAGGCCGAGGGCCGGTTGATCGTGACACCGGGCGTGCGCCCTGCCGGGGCTGCTCTGGGCGATCAAAAGCGCGTCGCAACGCCGGCCAGTGCGATCGGAGATGGGGCGGATCATATTGTTGTCGGGCGTCCTATCTATCAGGCGGAGGACCCGAAAGCCGCAGCCGAGGCCGTTCTGGTCGAGTTAAAATCATTGACACGCCATTGATCGCGGACGGGGATTCAGCGTCTCAGACGTCCGAAACAGCAGTGATTTCTTTACCTTAGGTCAACAGTGGGAATATTCCCCTGATTTCCCCCTGTGCCCGAAAACACACAAACCTGGCACAAGTTTTAGGGAATAACGCGGCCACCTATCTAAATATAGCGTTTTGAGCGATTCTGGGGCGGAGTTACTCCCCAACGAACTACCTCTTCCTGTGGTTCGTTACCTTCCCCCCGCCCCAAGCGGGGGGTTTTCTTGACAGTCCAACTTTCTGCTCAAACCGCCAGATTTCTGAAGACTGTCGAAGCCTCTGTTGCGTTCACGCGAAAGCCGATAGACACTATAGCTCCGAACACCCGCAGCCACCCTTTTCGGGTCGGGAAAAGCAACCATGCCCACGATCTGCCGCGAATGCCTGACCAGTTTCCCGGACGCGCCGCGATGCCCGTCCTGCGGTAGCCCGCGGCTGAAATCGCATCCCGAGCTGTTTGATCTGTCGATTGCACATATGGATTGCGACGCGTTCTATGCCTCGGTTGAAAAGCGCGACAATCCTGAATTGGCGGACAAGGCAGTGATTGTGGGTGGCGGGAGACGCGGGGTCGTCTCAACCGCTTGTTACGTGGCGCGCATCCGAGGCGTGCGCTCGGCCATGCCGATGTTCAAAGCGCTGCAACTGTGTCCGGACGCCGTGGTGATCAAACCGCGCATGTCGGTCTACGTCGAGGTATCCCGTCAGATCCGTGCGATGATGGATGAACTGACTCCCAAGGTCGAACCCTTGTCGCTGGATGAGGCATTCCTCGATCTGTCCGGCACCGAACGTCTGCATGGCGCGCCGCCAGCGGTGATGCTGGCGCGTCTGGTCAAGCGCATGAAGGATGAGCTGGGGCTGACCGGCTCCATCGGGTTAAGCCACAACAAGTTTCTGGCCAAGGTCGCCTCGGACCTGGACAAGCCGCGTGGGTTTTCCGTGATCGGGAAGGCCGAGACGGCTGACTTCCTGCACGACAAACCCGTAAGGCTGATCTGGGGCATCGGCCCGGCAGCGCAGGAGTCGTTGGAACGCGCTGGGATCCGTACCTTCTCGGACCTGCTGCGCTGGGATCAGGAGGCGCTGACCGCGCGGTTCGGATCGATGGGGTATCGCCTGTGGCATCTGGCACGCGGTCAGGACAAGCGCCGGGTATCGGCCCATGAACCGATGAAGTCGATCAGCAACGAAACCACGTTTTTCGAAGACACCTCCCGCCTCGAGATACTGGATGGGCATCTGTGGCGCATGGCGCTGAAAGTCTCTGACCGGGCCAAGGCCAAGGATCTGGCGGGCCGGGTGGTAACGCTGAAGCTTAAAAAGGCCAATCACAAGATCATCACGCGCCGCGTTTCGCTGCGCGATGCAACTCAGATCGCGGATCGCATCTATAGAACGGCGCGCGGGCTGTTTGATCAGGTGGGAGATCAGGGTCCCTATCGTCTGTTGGGATGCGGGTTGTCGGATCTGTGCCCGGCGGAGCAGGCAGATATCTCGGGCGACTTGCTGGACCCCAATGCGACGCGCAGGTCTCAGGCCGAGCGCGCTACGGATGAGATTCGCAAACGGTTCGGAAGTGATGCAATTGTGAAAGGCCGCGCGCTGCGGTAGCGCCTATTCCGCCGCCAGCCGCTGCGGTTCGGAACCGATCTCGGCAATCTCGGCGATCACTTGCCGCAGTATCTTGGAGAACGCCATGAAATTGGCATTGGGCGAGATCGTATCTTCGTTCATGTAGATCGAGCGGTCGATCTCAACCTGAATCGCGTGTTGTTGACGACCGGGGCGGCCGTAGGTTTGGGTCACATAAGCCCCAGCAAAGGGCGCGTTCCGCGCGACGACCAATCCGGCCGTGGAAAAGGCAGCCTCAATTCGGTCCACGATCTCGGTTGATGCCGATGCACCGAAACGATCGCCCAGCACGATCTCGGGGCGTGTGTTGCGCGCGGTGCTGGCCATGGCCACCGCCTCATGTGGCATCGAATGGCAATCGACCAGAATCGCCTGCCCGAATTTCGCATGTGACTCCGCCAGCAGGGCCTTGAGGCGGCTGTGATAGGGCCGCCAATAGGTGTCGATGCGCAGGCGCGCCTCATCCATGGTCAGTTTGCCGCGATAAATCGCCCGCCCATTTGCCACCACGCGGGGAATCACCCCAAGCCCCGAGGCCACGCGCGGATTGTGCCCTTGCCGTTTGGCACCCTGAATTAAGGCCGGGTCCAGCTCATCCGCGCTGCGGTTAAGGTCCAGATAAGCCCGTGGCATCGCCGCCTTGATCAGCGGCGCCCCAAAATCCGAGGCCGAGGCAAAGAGTTGATCCACAAAGGCATCTTCCGAGGATCGAATCACATCAGACCCCAAAACCGAACGCTTCAGAAACGCCTCTGGATAGTCACGGCCGCTATGCGGCGATGAAAAAACCACGCATGAACTGCGGTTTTCGGGCATATCCAGAAAATAGGAAGGGTTCTTCATGGTCTCTCCGTGTTCAGGATTAACATAGACTGGAAAATAGTTCTTCCAAACCCCTTGAACCCCTTTGCGACTCCTTTTATAGACCCCGCTACCGGCGCGGGTATCCGCGCCCCATTTCGTTATGGGGCAGGACACGCAAAGGGACGTGGGCGGTTAGCTCAGCGGTAGAGCACTTCGTTGACATCGAAGGGGTCACAAGTTCGATCCTTGTACCGCCCACCATCTATTCACTGCTTCGGCTCGCCGAGGCACCCGACAAACCCAGGCGCTGGCCACGTCTTTGATGAAGGCGCCGCAGATTGGAGACAGACCCATGAAGGTCAAGAACTCGCTCCGCTCGCTCAAGAACCGGCACCGTGATTGCCGTATTGTGCGTCGCAAAGGCCGCGTCTACGTGATCAACAAGACGCAGCGCAAGTTCAAAGCTCGCCAAGGCTAAGAACTGCACATATCTCTTCGAAAGAACCGCGCCTTTGGGTGCGGTTTTTTTTGTGCCTGTTGGCTTCGTTCAGCGTCGCTAACCAAAGCGCCCCATATGTCGCACGATTTTTGTCGGGTTTCGCTTGCAAACCAAATCCAATGCGTTAATTGAGTGTTTAACTCGGGTTTACCCCGGTGGAATACTCAATGTTGGGAGCAATCATGTTTAAATCCACGACCTGTATCGCGGCTGGCCTTGCAGCCATGGTCGCCACATCCGCAGCAGCAGAAGGCGAGCTGAACATCTATTCGTCGCGCCACTACGACACCGACGAGCGCCTCTATTCGGATTTCGAGGATGCAACTGGCATCACCATTAACCGAATCGAAGGCAAGGCAGACGAGCTGATCGCGCGTATGGAAGCCGAGGGTGTGAACTCCCCCGCCGATATTCTGCTGACCGTCGACACTTCGCGGCTTGAGCGTGCGAAGAATGCGGGCGTGCTGCAAACCATCGACAGCGCGGTTCTGGAAGAGCGTATCCCGTCGAACCTGCAGGACAGCGACAACCAGTGGTTCGGTTTCTCGCAGCGGGCGCGCATTATTTTCTACAACAAGAACGCGGTCACTGAGCCGCCGCAAACCTATGCTGATCTGGCGGACCCCAAATACAAGGGCCAGCTGTGCATCCGCTCCAGCACCAATGTCTACAACCAGACCCTGCTGGCCTCGATCATCGAAAACGCCGGTTCCGAAGCGGCCAAAACCTGGGCCGAGGGCGTCGTGGCCAACATGGCGCGTGACCCGCAAGGCGGTGACACTGACCAACTGCGCGGCGTCGTTTCGGGTGAGTGTGACCTTGCCGTGTCCAACACCTACTATTTTGCCCGCGCAATCCGGAAAGACGTCGATGGCGTCTCGGCCGAGCGTGACGTGATCGGCTGGGTGTTCCCGGATCAGGACGGCAATGGCGCGCATGTGAACCTGTCGGGTGGCGGAGTTGCCGCAAATGCGCCCCACAAGGACAACGCCATCAAGTTCCTGGAATACCTGGCGAGCGATCAAGCGCAGCAGTATTTCTCGGCCGGCAACGACGAATACCCAACGGTCGAGGGCGTCGCGGTTTCCGAGTCCGTGGCCGAGCTGGGCGATTTCAAAGCAGACGATGTTGATCTGTCGGCCGTCGCCAAGAACCTGCCCGAAGCGCAGAAGACCTTTAACGAGGTTGGCTGGAAGTAAGAGTCCTCCATACCTAGGAAGTATAAAGGGCGCAGTAAATTCCGCGCCCTTTTTCTTTTGCAATATTATATTTTAAAGCTACTATTCTCATATACGGTAGTTTCTCTCATAATTGATCAATGCTGGATTCCCTCGCAAACCGCCTTGCCATTCGCCTGAAAGAGCTGCGCCAAAGCCGCGGCTGGTCATTGGATCGGCTGGCGGACAGTAGCGGCGTCAGCCGGGCAACCCTGTCGCGTATGGAAAAGGCTGGGGTCAGCCCGACGGCAGAAACACTCGGCCGACTTTGCGCCGCTTACGGTTTGCCAATGTCGCGTCTGCTGATGATGGTCGAGGAGAGTTTCGACCCCAAGGTCCCGTTTGAACGGCAACCCGAATGGCAGGATCCGGAAACAGGGTTCACGCGCCGATCCGTCTCACCCCCTTCAACCGGGTTGAGCGGTGAGGTGCTGGAATGCCACCTGCCGCCGGATACGGTGGTTCGGTACGAAACGCCTCCGAAACCGGGGCAGGAACACCACCTGATCGTTCTGGATGGAAGCCTAACGCTCACCGTGGACGGCACCGCGCATACGCTCGGTGGAGGTGACTGCCTGCGATACCATCTATCCGGCCCAACACAATTTGAAACCGGCGCCACCCGGGGCGCGCGCTACATGCTGGTGCTGATATGATCACACGACTGACCGATGCCACCTTCGACGCGGCGCTCAATGACCTGACCGAGATCCTGCATGGTTGCGTGCATGCGGGCGCGAGTATCGGGTTCATCTTGCCGTTCCACCACGCAGACGCCCAGCGCTATTGGGAGACTCGCGTTCGCCCTGAACTGCGCGCAGGGGCCTTGGACCTGTTTGTTGCGGAAAGCGGAGGGCGTATCCGTGGGACGGTACAGTTGATTCCGGCCTCAATGCCCAATCAGCCGCACCGCGCCGATGTCGCCAAGCTTTTGGTCCATCCCGATGCGCGACGCCAGGGCCTGGGGCGCAGCTTGATGAACGCGCTCTTCGCTCGCTCATCTGAGCTGGGCAGAACAACGCTTGTGCTCGATACGCGCAGCACCGACCCATCGCGGATTCTCTACCAAGGCCTTGGCTTTCAAACCGCAGGAGAGATTCCGAATTATTGCCGCCACCCGTTCGAACCCACACTGGAGGCGACAACCTTCATGTTCAAAGACCTCAACCAAGCGCAAAAGCCATAGACCGGAGAAGCACTTTGAGTTGATCTGTCCAGGTCGTCAGGTTTTCGGACGGAAAGCAGGCGACCCTCGCGACAGATCAAGCGGGACTATTTGAACAGAGGCCATGGGTGCCTCGTATCAAGAAATGAGCGATCCTTGCATGTGTAACGCAGTCACCCCGCAGTTCACTTTTCGATCTTGGTGATCTTAGTGCCCTGAAGACCGGCGCCTGCCATAAGCCCTTCTTGCCCAAAGATGATTGGCACGATGTCGCCCTGCAGATCGTTTGTTCCCATCGATGCCGACCAGCCTTCGTCACCGCCAACGAGCGTGGGACCACTGCCGACCTCCCACCCATCGTTGTTCTGCATATAGGCAAGGGCGTCGGAGTTGAGGAAAAACAGAGCGTAAGAGAAATGCTGAATGCCAGCCTGAAAACCATAGGACGCACCGGCAATATTGTAGTACCCGGTCGTGACGCCGTTTTCGCGCATCGCGCCTTCTCCAAACTGACCTCCAACCATCAGGCCGCCTTTGGTGATCCTGGGAAAAACCAAAATAGCGACCGCTTTGTTGGACAGATCTGCCGCCTCAGGGGAACTCGCGAGAAGTTGCGCCAGTGCTGCATCTACACTGGCGTCGATCTCGGACGCAGTCGCACCGTCCGCTGCATGCAGTACGGTCTCGCCTGCCGATTCAGCGACATCCCCAACCTTTTTGGCCGCATCAGAAACCCCTTCTGTCACTTTGTCTAAGAAGTTCTGAGCGTTGGCAGTTGAACTGCTTGAAAGGTGGAAAAAAACCACCATCGCGATGAAAGCCAAAGGCATAAAGCGCAGCACTTCTTCCTCCTCTCGGTTTTGTTTTTTGCAGAATCGTACCTGAGACCCTTCGCGGTGAAAACCCGTTGGCTAGCATGTGGTACGAACGCTTGCTTCGCATGGCTTTGGTGTCCGAAACCGCCAGCCTTCGACCGATTGTTTTCACAAGTAAATTTTCGCCGCCAGCCTAGTTCAGATACCGGTTGCGGAGGGTTTCAAAATCCGCATCCGTCAGCCCCAGCCCCTGGCGAAGGTAGTCGTCGACCGAGCCATAGCTAGCCTCAACGCTCTTGTAGAACTCATCAAGATAGGCCTCTCGCACCCCCAACGACGGCCAGACTGCATCCGGCGTCATATTTGTCCCTTCGGCCGCATTGACCTCGGCCGCGATCTGTTGGGCCTTGTTGTCCGCGTCCTTTAGCGTATTGCTCATCATGAAATCCGATTGGATCTCGTCTTTGGAAACACCAAGCGCTGTCAAAACAAGCGCAGTCGCGACACCGGTACGATCCTTGCCGCCCGAACAATGATACAGAACCGCCTCACCCTCGGGCTGGTCCAGCAACACGTCGAACAGATCTCGATACTCTTCGGTGTAGTCAGTTGCGATATAGCCAAAGGCCCCTAAGAACAAACCATCTGTTTCTGCTTCGGTTGCCGTGCCCGCCTTGATGCTGGCACGCATCTCATCAATCATCTGGCTTTCATTCTCCATCACTGGGAAGTGATGGCGCGCGGGGCCCTCTCCTTCGGGCCATTGCGCGGGATGCGCCGTTGCTTCGGACGTTGTTCGCAAATCAACGATTGCGCTGACACCCATGTCATCCAAGCGCTGCATGCTGGTTGCGCTGATCTGGTCGATCTCACCGGATCTGATGAGCTGCCCTGCCCGTACGGTGCGACCGTCCTGTGTTTCCAGGCCACCCAGATCGCGTGTATTCAAGACACCCTTTAGCGGGATGGCACGATCTTCGGCTGCAAGAACAGGATGAAAGGCACCGGCAACAAACAGCAGGGTCGCAGCACCGATAGATCTGAATAGTATCATGTCTCTCTCCATTGCTGTGTCGAACGGGACCGTGATCGACGCGCCCCGAAGGGCGCGCCGTTGAAGGCTATTCTTGCCAGCTCATGAACACCTCGCGGGCCTCTTGGCTTTCGGGGCGCAGGTTTTCGATGCCGCCATAGGGGATATCTTTGCCGATCTCGGAGTTCGGATATTTGGCGATCATTTTCTGATGGCGCTTGATCATATCCTGGAAAGAGGCACCGGCCCAAAGAGAGTATCCAACCAGCGGGTGTTCTTCGCGGGGGTCGCGATAGACGTTATAGGTCGGCGCCGCAGCCCCGGGGGCGCCAGGCGCGGGCAGATGCATCTTGAACTCTTGCTTAACGACCGAACGCAGAACCGGCCCCTCATAGACATACACGTAGTCGCGGCGGCCATTGCCCTCACCCTCAAGAAGCAGGGCGGTCTGGTCGATACCGTCAATCACTCGGTCGCGCGGGATGAAATCCGTTGCACCTGCGATGCGGGCCATCGTCGTGTAGATATCCGAGACGTGAAAGATGTCACCGGCAGCACTGTCGGCTTCAATCACTCCGGGCCAGCGGATGAAGGCATCGGTGCGGACGCCGCCCTCAAGATGCTGGGTCTTGCCGCCGCGATAGATCAACTGGTTCAGGCCCGAGGTCCCCTCGTAGTGATACATCAACCCGTTATCCGCCATAATCATAACAATTGTATTGTCGGCCTCGCCGGTCTCATCCAGTTTGGCCAGCACCTCTCCGATCCAGCCATCGAGCAGTTGCAGCTTGTCGGCATGGAAGCCGCCGTTCCGCGACAGCGCCTGATCCGGATATGCGAAGTTCAGCGGGTAGAGCGGCCAGTATTGCAGAAAGAACGGCTCATCCTGCGCGGCAACTTGTTCAAGCTGCTCCAGTGCCTGCACCTGATAGCGTTCGTTCATCTGTTCGTACTTGGCCTGCGTCCATTCTTCGCCCGCTTCCATGTCAACCTCGCGCGCGGTGCCGCCTGCCTGTGCCTCGACACCGGTGACCAGACCATAGGGCTTGAACCGTTCATCCAGCAGAAACTGGTTGTTCTGCCCCGAGGGATGATATCCCAGCATGTTGTTGGCCTGCATGGCCTCGCGGGTCATCAGGCTGAGTTGCACCTGCTGGTGCAGCGGAAAGGCGGCGTAGTCAAAGCCCTGATTGTGCGGATAGGCTTCCTCGATATCACCCTGATGCCACTTGCCCACATGCGAGGTGTTGTACCCGGCCTGTTTCAGGATCTCTGGCAGCGTCACCTCGCTTGCGGGCAGTCCCTCGCCGACCAGAGCAACCTTGACCTCTTCAACACCGGCCCGGATCGGGTGCCGACCAGTCAGCATAGCCGTGCGTGTTGGTGTGCAGGAGGGTTCCGTATACATGCGCATCAGCGACATGCCTTCACTGGCAAAGTCGTTGATATTTGGGGTCTCGATCCCCATCACATAGTTCATCTTGCGCTCGCCCATCTGGCCGAAGCTGATGTCGTCGATAAGAATATACAGAAAGTTCGGAGGCTTGCCGTCATTGGCCTCGCGGATCTCGGCCAACCTGGCCTCAATCTCAGCATCCTGCGCATCCCATTGATCCCCGAACTGGGCCCGCAGGAATTCGAACTCACCATCATGAACGATCGCATCTTGCTGCGCGATCGCTGGCACGACGCTCATCATTGCAAACACACAGGCTGCGACACCGGTCTTACCTAAGGCTCTAGTCACTCTCGGACCTCCTTTTGACACTCGTAGATTCCAACGCCTGAACGATCAGTTCGTGGCATTTCGCGGAAAGGGATTGATTTGACCGTTTTGCCAGCTCTGAAAGCTGGCAATGTTCTGAAGGCGTCAGGAACGTCACCACACGTTCGGATCGGGCATCCCCCTTCGGTAGCCGAGGGCGGCCCATTATCGTATCGCTTGAAGACTCCGGCTTCACTTGACATTCCACCTATCGAATTCGTTACATTACCGGTAAACTGTCAGGATCTGGGGGTGGACCACATCAAGAATTCGCCAAATATGCGAAACGCGGCGCCGTCCGGTTGGGGCGGAGCGTCACCGGCGATGGCCCTATCTCTTGATCATCCAAACAGAATCGGAGAGCTCACGCCTTGGGAGATCGACTTTCGGCAGCTCGATCCCGGTCGGTTGTCCACAGCGATAACCGTGCGTTCAGGACAGGCTGTTTCTGCCCTCAACATCTCGATGAACCAGCGCGTCCACCAGCGTGGTGTTTCGCCGGACGGATGGAAGACATTTGGTATCCCCATGCGCGGCTCAATCGAAAAATGGCAGGCCAAAGACGTCACGGACAGCGCCTTTCTAGTCTTCGGTGATCGGGATGGCTTTGACGGCATCACGACCGCAGGATTTTCGGGAAGTGTTGTTTCATTTAAAACCGAAAGGCTGGAAAAGCTGGCCAAAAGATGCGGATTTCATCTGGCGGGCGACGAACCGGAAGCCCGCAAACTGGGCACCACAGCAGGGTTGGCCAGCATGGCACGAATTCAGAGGGCTGTCGTCCGATTGCTGAACGACGCGACTGCCAACTGGTCTCAGGACACTGAAGAGGCGCTTATGCTTGAGGCCCTCAAGATCCTGACCGACACGGACGCGCATTTTGACAAAAGCCAGGCCGAAACCAGACGGCGCGCCCTGAGCCGTGCAATTGATCTGATGCTTGCCAATCTGGAGGACCCGATCTCGATCGAGGAAATCTGCAAGGAGTGCGCGGCCTCGTGGCGCACATTGGACCGCGCCTTCAAGGAACAGTTCGGCCTTGGCCCGAAGTCGTATTACATGCGGCTTCGGCTGAACCGGGTTCGCGAGGACCTGCTGAACAGATCCTTCGATGGCTCAATAGCGGATGCTGCCAACCGCCGCGGGTTTTGGCATATGGGTCAGTTTGCGAAAGACTATCGACTTTTTTTCGGTGAGCTGCCTTCGGAAACTAAATGAGGTGCCAGCTGGAGGGGGCATCAATTGCATTGATCATACCTGTAGTCCCCGTATTCCAGCCAGTTTGCCGAGCCTTCGCTAAAAATCAGAAACTCGGATCTGTCTTCCCCAAGCAGGGCAACGACAAATCCTGCCGGCGGCTCATAGTCTCCGAAGTAACTGTAGGCAGTCATGGCTCTGATCGACTCGCCGTTGACCGTTACTCGCGCGTCCCATTCTCCCTCCGGGTTGTCCAAAATTACGGGTTCGATGACTCGCTCTACCGCTCCGCCACCACAATAGACGATACCTTCTGGGGGTTCGTAGGAGGCCCCCTTGCTAGCACCTGAATCGCAGGCGGAACGAAGGGAACGAATTGCCGCGCTGGAACCTTTCAAGTCAAAGATTCCGTAGCTGACATCTTGATCGATCATCGACAGATTAACTGAAGCATTGGCCGCAAGTTGGTCCAGTACAAAACCATAATCCTCCTGACTATTGAAACTGACCTCGACAGGATAATTGTCGACGATCTGCAAGGCAGCGTTTTCGGCGCCAACCTGAAATGCGCCAACTTCGGTGGTGCCGTTCTTCAAAAATCGAATGGAGAGCCCCTGCTTTTCCACAATGTCCTGGCTGTCCTCATATCCGGCCGGAGCAAAGCGGATACGATTACACTGAAGTTCCAGCGTCATGTTTCCGGTTTGAATAAAAGCATTAGGGTTAGGCCCGGAGTTGAACGACCACTCCGCTGATGCTGTGGTCGCCATTGCCATCATCAGTGTTCCAATGGAAATCGTTTTGAAACTCATTTTCTCTCTCCATGGTGTTGTGGTTCGTACTGTCATTCAGCCAGGGTTTCCGGCCCGTTACCCGGGCGAAAAAGTTAGGAAACAGGTGCGCCGTATTCGTTTGCGCCTTCTTGGGAAGGTCGCGTCAGCCACCAGATCATCAGGATAGACAGAACCAATTGAAGAATTGAGACAACAACAATACCGGTAACGCCCAGGACGGCCGCAGGTCCTCGCAATGCATCGGGATTTTCGGTCCCTTGCTCCAATACCGAAAAGAACGCCACCCCACCCAGCATAACAAAAAGCGTTGTAATGCTGAGCGCAATCGGCAGTAGCAAGTACCAGCCAGGTCGTCCTGTATCATGCAACCTCCGCCAACCGGCGGCCAGCATTGGTATGAAAACGGCCAGTTGGAAAACAGAGGACAGAACCCGAGATCCCTGCCCCGTTTCGGGGTCGGTCCCGAATAGGATCGTGTCCAGCACAGCCAAAGCAGCACTCACGAGCACCACAAACAAGAAGAACCACCAGTATTCTGAGCGTATAGCCCGACCGGAGAACTGGAAGTATTTCGAGAAACACGTTTTGACGGCTTCACCAAATCCCATTTTTCAATCCTTTCTTCGTTTCTGCGCGGCCTCAGAACGCCTCGCGGACCCTAAAGCACACCTTCGCCCTTCTGGGTTTTCCCGCCTTCTATTTTTGTTTGAACGCCAAAAACCTATCTTTCAAAAAGGTAGCGAAATTTACGCGCGGAAAAAATGTTGATTTATGAAAAATAAGATTCAAACATGCGAATTCGACTAAGCTTTATTTGACCCCCGTTGTTATCGGCCCCGGCAATCAACTCAATATCGTTCTGCCGACCAATCCGTTGGCGACAAGGTTTTGGGAAAGGTGGGCACCGGATCGAGCTGTACTCAATTGGCTGAATAGAAGCGGGCGCTTCAAAAAGGAGTGTCCAAATTCATTAAGTTCGAAGGACCCTGATGGAGAAGAAAATGACCAAAAAGACAGTGATGATTGCAGGCACAACTTTGTTTGCATTGCTTGCGGCATGTGACGAAACGAGCACGTCGGGCGCATCTGCCGAACCCACACCTGCTCAGCAGGCATGTTTGCGAGATGTGGCCAAAACCACGAACAATTCGCAAGTCGTTGTTCTCTCGTCCGCGTTTAGCGAAGCTGGAACACAAGTCACTGTCGGTGTTGGTGAGGATCGCGCTCCTTGGAATTGTATTGCTTACACCGATGGCGCGACGGCTGGTATCGAGTTCCTGGGCGACGAAGGCGCATTGTAGTCTGCTCGCCGTGTATCTCGAAAGCACCAGTCGTGATCAAATTTGAATACCGGTAAGCTCAAACATTCTAACCTCGTAATAGGATTGGGCTTTAACTTGCTCAATCATGCTAAGGTTGTGGAAAATGCCCGTATCACACTCGGTTGTATTTGCGATCATCTGCACTTTTGTGGCCATTGTATCAGTCCCAAAATACAGCTTGGCCCAAACCTGGGACATAGCATCTCAGCACTCTGTCAGCGGCGTAACGGTGTATGATACGGATGAGCTGTTAACGTTTGCAGGTCAGTTGGCCTTTGATCGGTCGGGGCGCATCACAGCGGCGGATGTCGCATCAACGATAACGCAGATCTACCGAGAGGACGGTTACTTCTTGGCTGAAGCCTGGCCTGGTCCCGATGGGCAGAGCATTGTTGTTGATGAAGGGCGTATTCAAACCATCGAAATTGAAGGTGTAGATACGCGCACGTTCCAAACCTTGGAAAAGATCTTTCGCCCCCTCACCACCGCATATCCCATAACTCTCAAACGATTTGAGCGGGCCGTTATGTTGGCCGAGGACATACCCGACTTGGACGTGTCGACCGAACTTGATTACCCGGATCAAGCTGGTGCTCGGCTGAGGGTATTGGGAGAGCCTTTGCGCAAACAAGCCGGCAGCGCGACACTCGACAACCCTCCGCGTGAGCTTGGAGAAGCGCTCAGCTTCTATATCGTACAAGAATTTTATTCGACGCTGACCGTCGGGGATTTGCTTCGATTTGAGGGGTCAGGCAACTACAATTGGGACAAAGACGACGAACACTCATTGTGGGGCGCTGTTACCTATCGCACGCCGCTGAACAGCAATGGTCTGTACGGTGAGATTTTCTACGGAAACATAAACGCAAAACGTGACCTCTCGGGTGATTTTGCAAGAACAGATGTTGATGGCGAGAACTTCACCGTCGCGTTGGGTTACCCCGTGATCCGCGATGTGGCCCGCTATGGTTATCTTCTGCTGGATTATCGCCTTTCCGAAGCGGACTCAGTCAGTGGCGGCGTTCCATTGTCCAGTGACGCGAGTGTCGTTGGCCTCACATATCTTTACGGGCAAAACTATCCAAAAGGACAAGCTCTGGAAGCGGGGCTAACCTTGTCTTTTGGTGATAATGACAACGACACGACAGACGCGAATTTTGACGACGGAGATTCTTCGTTCTGGCATCTGCGGGCCGGCATCGGGTACGAAAGCCCGCTTACGAGCTTGTCGCCCAACACAGCTTGGCGCACTGAGATTTGGGGGCAGTACACCACCGACCGGCTGCCCTCGGTCGAGGAGTACTTCCTTGGTGATCGTTATGCTTTGCGTGGATATCGGTTTGACGAAGTGGATGGTGATTCCGGGATTTCCGCGGTTTTCGAAGTGTCTCACTCCTATTTTCCAAGTTCCCAAAGCATTCATCGCTTAACGCCTTTTGTCTTTTTCGACGTGGGTTATATCTCGAACAATGACCCTGCGAGTTTTGAAGTCGACAATACTACACTGGCCTCGACAGGTCTGGGTTTGGACATTGAGTTTAAGCAAAACCTATTCCTGTCCGGATATGTCGGTGTCCCTTTGAGAGACGGTCCGTTGACTGACTCTGGTGATCCTGGCGCGTATCTTGCTCTGACAACAAGTTGGTGAGGATGTTATGAAACGGAACCACATTGTTTTACTTTCCGCAGCTTGTTTGGTCGCGGAGCTGGCCGCCACGCAGGTCGTCGCCCGCGGCAATCATTACGGGTGGTGCCGTGGCGTAGGGAACCCACACCAATCGAGCCAAGGATGCGGGCAGGCCGGCGGGCAAGGGGCAGGCAATCAAATTTCCGGTCCAACGCAGCCGGTGGCAAATCAGTTGCCACCTCAGGGAACGCCGCAAACGCCCACCTCCGTTGCTGTGCCGGTCCTTGCGCCGGGCGCGGTCCCGAATGCAATTCCCGGTCGGGTTCCTGTCGCGACGCCAATAGCGATTCCCGGTCAAGTTCCAACGCCGATCGTAGCGCCGACGCTCGCTCCGCCCTTGGTGCCAAATCCAACACCAAACCAGGTTCCGACAGCCGTTCCCAATCAGGTTCCGCCATTGGCTAATGTGCCGCCGCAAGTTCCGACTGCGACTCCTAATCAAGTTCCGATAGCTGTCCCTGGTCAGGTTCCGCCTCAACCTAATGTGCCGCCCCTTGTGCCAACAGCGACACCCAACCAAATACCTGTCGCCGTTCCTGGTCAGATCCCGCCTCAGCCTACCGGTCAAACTGCTGTGCCACAGCTTGTCCCAACCGCGACTCCTAATCAGGTTCCCATTGCGGTTCCTGGCCAGGTTCCACAGTTGACGCCAAGACCCACGGCAACTCATGTAGCCGTCCCAGGACATCAGAATCCACAAGGTGTCGTGACAATCATGCGCCCAAGGCCAAGGCCAACAACCGGTACTGCTCAGCAACCTGGCGCAACACAAGTGACCCACCATTTAACCCATCAAAGCAATTCAAAGAAACACGATCACGTCGCAGCAACACCAGGACGGCATGACCCGCACGACCTACCAAGATTCCGCAACGCGGCGGCCAAGGAAAACTGGGAATGCGTTGCCAGCGGATTTGGACAGCGTCGTTATGATGCTGGGCGAGGCGTTTTGTTGAACAGCGGGGCGTTGCGGCATCTCGGAAACGTGGACGCCATGGCACGCGATGTACCAGCGCGGCATCCAAAACACTCTGGCTGCATTATTTCGGTCAAACGAAAGCAGCGTTGACCCGGTTTGGTGGGTTTTAGTGCGCTTGTAGCACTTGGCGCATCTTTAAGGTCATGTAGGTGCGGGCACAACGCTGCGCCTCTGAAACTGATTGCATTCAGACAATAAAGGAGTCCGCGCTTTTGCCCGGAGATACGGAAACTGAGATTCCAGGGAATTCGTTTCCGGCCATTGCCTTGGCGCATCCGTTCTCTGCGTCACTACCAACGGGCACAGCTGGATGATCTGCGGCGACCATCACATTGGTCACGCCACGACAGCCACGCTGACGGATCATGCGATCAACCTGCCCATGCACAGCAAAGGCATCCGCGACGACACGCTGAACGGTTCCTGGAGTGCTTGGGTACCGGAACGCATTGTCTGCATCACACTGTCCAGATCCCTCGGGAATTGCCGCGACCGGGCTTTTGCGCTGTTGTGAAAAAGCGGGCAAGCGACCGCGACTGAATGAACAGGCCCGTGACCGCAATCGTCCTCTCTGGCGCGCGCCGTGCACCAGATCATGGCCCATCGGTTGTGCAGACGGTCTTTCTGGAAGTTACCCTCAAAACGCTCTGGCTCAAAGAGCTTGGTCAGATGCGCGAGCGGGTCGCCCTGGTACGCCAATGGATTGCGGTTACCAAATGCTCCGAATTTGGCGCTGACCAGCTTCCATTTTTTCGAAGCAATTCGGCATGTTTTCCCTCTCCCCCTAACAGAAGCGCGAGAAGCCGCTCCGACACGTGATCACGGCATCCATGTTGTTAAAGACGGTCGCGTAAAAGTTGCTCTGATTGGGAGCGGATGACATCACGAATCTGATCGGAGCGGTTTTTGAACCAGCGCTCCGCTGCGCTGCAGATTTCACAAAGCGGTCGTGCGGCAAGCCCTGCCCTATGCCCCTTCTTCATAGCGCTTTCGTTCTGCATCCGTTGCATCGCGCCACTCCGCGCGGAGTAGGTCCATTCGCCGAGGAATGCTGTCTTCGAGGACCTCCGCCTCAATGATCCGCTCTGTCCGAAAGTAGCGAAAGCCTTCTCGCATCTCGCACCATGCAGCTATGATGCGGCTGGTGTCTCGGTAACCCAGCAGTATGGGCCATATCACACGACGTGACTTTTGGCCTGAGTGGTCTGAATATTTCAATGCTATCTTTTTGCGGCACCGAATGGCCAGACGAATGGCCGCCGCGCCGAGCACTTCATCCGGCTGTGTGACGGGCGCGACGCTGACCGCCGGCTGAAGGAATGACGTCCGGTACTTGTCAGGAGCAACAGCTTCCAGCTTGGTGATCAGCTTCTCAGCCGCCAGCGCAAGTTCGGGTTCGCCTCGGGTCTGGACCCACAGCACACCAAGCGTAACGGCCTCGATCTCATCCGGGGTCAGCATCAGCGGTGGCATATGAAAGCCGGGCTCCAACACATAGCCGACCCCGGCCTCGCCATTGATTGGCACGCCCTGCCCAATCAGCGCAGCAATATCACGATACACCGTGCGCTTGGTCACGCTCAGTTCTTCACCAATAGACTGGGCTGAGATCGGGCCTTTGGCACGTCTCAGAATCTCTATGACTTCAAATAATCTATCGCCACGCCTCATGTGATCTCCTTCCTATGAAGCAGATCATACTGACACCATGCTGACAACACGCTGTCAGCATAGGCGCGGTAAAAGCAGGAAAGGCATCAACTAAGGAGATCAGAATATGAGACGATTCATTGCCCTAACCCTCGCCGCTGTTCTGCCATCAGCGCTCGCAGCGAAGTCGTCCGAGCAGCAAGGAACTGCGCCGATCATGGCTATGGGTGCCTATGTGCCGACTGACAACATGGACGAATCGGAGGCCTTCTACCGCGCCCTGTTCGACAGAGAACCGACAATTGGGCTACCAGAATTCGTGGCGTTCGACGTGGCTGGTGGCTGGTTCGCGATCGTGTCACGGGATAAGTACGCACCTGGTGCCGAGGCAGGTTCGGGCGCGGTTCCCTACCTGCAATCCGCCGATCTGGAAGTCTTGCACGCCCGTGCCATTGCCGCCGGCGTGGCCGCGCCAAAGATCATCGAAGAGCCGGGCATCCACCTGCTCAAGATCATCGACCCGAACGGTCAGCTGATCGAGTTCTTCAAACTGACAGTCAAGTGACGCACTCAACACTCCGCACTTTCTCAACGGAGATCGCACCATGCAAATGAACTACTTCGTCGTCGGTACCAACGACATGGCCGCCGCAACGCACTTTTATGACCAGCTTTTTGGTCGAACGGGTATGGAGCGTGTCTCGCCCACTGACAGAATGGCATACTGGCTCGGACCTGGCTTTGCCTTTGCAGTCGCCATCCCGTTCGACGAAAACCCTGCCACCAATGGAAACGGAACCATGGTCGGCTTCAGTGTCGGGTCGGCTGAAGAGGTCGAAAGGCTGTATGTATTGGCCATCGAGCTTGGCGGCACGAGCGAAGGCGAACCGAACCAACGGGGACCGCGTTTCTCGGCCTACGTCAGGGATCTGGACAGCAACAAGATTTGCCTCTCCGCCTGAGGACAGGTCGCAAGTGCAGTTTCCGATTGAAAGGAGAAGGTTTTTAAGCTTGTTCTTTTGGGCGCGAATGGGCGGAGAGGTAAGCTTGTCCTCGATGCTGCGCTCGCAAAGGATTTAGTCGTCACAGCGATCAATCGTTCTGCAGACAAGGCACGCGATCTCAAAAAAGACTGCACGTGGAGGTCGGTGATCCCTGTAACCCTGTGTTCCTCGCATCAGTGTTTCGCGAACATGGCGCCGTTGCTTCGACCTTGGGCAGCCGGCTGCCTTCGAAAGGCGCGACATCGGTGTATTAACGATCTGCGGTCGCCATCGTAGAAGCTGCGTCTCGGGTTAGCCGTTTGACCCGTAAGGCCAGACTATGTTTAGAATTAAGATTGCCACAAATAGGGTGACAAGCTTAAGCACTGTTGCTTTTCGTTTCGGCATGTTCGCAAAAAGTGGCGTCTGTTCGAGACCCCAGAGGACAGCAAAGCAGATTGCTACGGTGACAATCATATGTGGAATATCAAGGCTCACAGCGTCCCTTTCAAATAACTGAAATGATGTCTACAGGCGTCGTTTTATACGACGGCAAAGCAACGTTAGGATTACAAGATTGAGCGCCGGAGCCAGACTCGCAAGCCATAGGCGCCAAGTCTCCGGAAAACCATCTGTCAAGAGAACCCATGGCAATCCCATGGGCAGCAGGAAGATACCGGACAAAGGGTCTCTCTGCTGACCAAAAAGCCCGAAGGTGCCGACCAAAAACAGCGCAAGTGCCATGAGGTACAAAACCCCTAAGGTTCGAACAACCCAACGACAGGCGGTTGCCGATCCTGACACTGCTTAGTCCTTTCCGTATGTGTAAGTGAGATTCTCCGGGTGCCGATGTCAGATTAGTTGCACGCCGGATAGTTCGCGCGATCCGCTTCCGATACATCCACGGGGCATTCGGTGTTCCGGTTTACTTCGGAAATATCCGCTTCCGTGGTGAAGGATTGCTCTTCTGCACATCCTGCCAAAACGACGAACAGTGTTGCGGCTGCAAGCGTGTATTTCATGGAACTTCCTTTCAATCAGACAAAGTGTTCAGCCACGACCTAGAGCATTAGCAATCTACGGCGGGCAGCATAGTGACATCCGAATAACGGCCATCGGCAGTCGCGATGCGTGCGCAGGCACCCGTGCTGCGGTTAAACCAGAAGGCAGTTAGACCGTCTGTCCGGATCAACTCATAGCCGAGGTTTTGTATGCCCATCTCGGCCTGACCGGCCCGCGCACCTTCAAATGCGGAAAGATCGGTGGAGCTTCCCACGGACGGTTGGTCAGTTGAAGGTGCCGTGGGGCTTGAAGTCTCCACGCAACCCGCCAATGCGCAGAGTGTCGCAAATGCACAAACCAGCATAAACGATTTCTTATTGGATTCTCCAATTTGATGCGGAAACTCTTCCGCATTCATGTCATTCGATGCCAAAGATCACGTTGTAGGACTGTGCACCGTTCGAAGTGTTGTAGACTTCGATCACGTGATCTCCCGACTGCCAGAGCTGCCCACGATACTCTTGCGCCGCGCCCGTTTCATCGAGCAGAACAGACCCGTCCGGATTATAGATCACATAAGTCATTCCGGGTCCGTTCGCGGCGAGACGGAAATAAAGGAACTGACCGTCGCGCGCACCCAGGATATACCGCCGGCTCTCTTGTGGCAGGAGAGAGCCGGTCAGCTCCGCACCGGAAGTGCCACTTGCGAACTGCACGCGCTCCGTGCTTGGCGCGCCTGTGCCAGAAGAGCCCGCCATCGCACCACCGCCGTCATCTGCGGCTTGTGCAACGCTCAATTCGGCAACCTGACCATCGTTTGAGACAAGGCATCGCCAGATTGTTTCGCCTCTATCTTGCAACATGACAAGCGAGTTTGCTTCGGAAAACTCGGTGGAGAGCACCGCGCCACCTTGTCCGTCTGGCCCTCCGACTTCTCGCAATTGGTCGATACAGCCGTCAATTGCTTCCTGCCCAACATCCGCGGCGGCCGCGAGCGTTGGCAAAGCAAAAATACATACAGTCAAAAACGTCAATCGCATTATTAAAAACTCCCAATGGAACCACGGAGAACTTTAATTACTAAAGCAATGCAAACTGTCGCACGCAATAATAATGTAAACACCGCTCCGGGCTCAAATCAGCTGACCAAATCACAAGTCACTCAGCGAATTTTGCGAGTGTTCGTTAGTGTTGTGAGTGTCAAAAACGGTCGTTTTGGGCCCGCTTCCCGGGAGAAGGCTTTCTTGCGCAGTGCAACATTCGGCAAAGTGGGCTCACAACAGACTTCAGAGGCAGCGCAGCATCTGTAGTGGTGTGTCGGGTTGGCTCATCTTGTGCGGCGCAAAGCTGCCCTACATTGCTGAGTCTGTATGCCGCGTCGCGGCCCATCAAAGAAGACACTCACTGCGCTAATGTGGCCTAGCGCTGCGCGCACTCGCACATCGCGGTCACAGGTCTCTTCAAAAACAATTCATCGAATACGTGCAGCTAATTGGCAAGTTGCGCAATTCCAGAAGGCTGGGGCAAGAACCGACCTAGTCGGTTGGTCTGAATGTAAAGATATTCTGCAGCTATTCATTCAAGGTCATCCCGTTTTGATTGCGTATTCTTGATTAGTGATGCGTATCCCAGCATGATCCAAAGATGACGGTCGAAATTGAAAAGTGGTTGAAAGATCTCGAACTGAGCCAGTACGCAGATGTTTTTGCGGCAAATGATATCGATGCGCGTGTTTTGCCACTTCTGTCAGACGACGACTTAAAAGAGCTCGGGGTAAGCCTTGGTCACCGCAAGATCATCCTCGCCGCAGTGCAAGAGCTAGGCGGCCAGCAACGCGCAACTTCATCGCCGCAAGCATCTCGTGAACACCCGCCGGGAAACGTAAACGCGCCTATCTCAAACCATTCACAAAGTGACGATCCGCTCAAAAGTAAGCATAGTGAGCCGGCCACTGCAGAGAAGCGCCACGTAACCGTTTTGTTTGCCGATCTCGTCGGCTCGACGGAACTCACCAATCGTTTCGACCCCGAAGATATGCGGGACTTACTACAGAACTACCAAGACGCCGTTGCGGGCGCCGTAAGTCGATATGGTGGCTATGTTGCAAAATACTTGGGCGACGGTCTTCTCGTGTTTTTTGGCTGGCCGAGGGCCTACGAAGATCACGCAATTCGGGCGATCAAAGCCGGTCTTGAGGCCGTTCATCGCGTCAGCGAACTCAAAACCCCGGACGGAGAGCGCTTGTCAGTAAGGCTGGGCATTGCGAGTGGTGATGTCGTTGTCGGCGATAATATCGGTGAAAACACATATGAAGAAGGGGCCATGACGGGCCCAGTTGTCAATCTTGCGGCGCGAATTCAAGAATTTGCGGAACCAAACTCGGTCGTGTTGTCGGCAGAAGAAACCGAGACCGCTTTGCATCGGATTTTTGAATACAAATCTCTTGGCAAGAAAGAGCTAAAGGGTTTTGCTGAGCCTCGGACTCTACTGAAAGTGGTGTCGGAACGCAGTGCGGAAAGCCGGTTCCGAGCCGCACATCGCGATGAAGTCGACAGTGTTATGATCGGCCGGGACTACGAAAAGGGTATTCTGCTGCAATCATGGCAACGTGCCCAGAATGGTCATGGAGAGGTTGTGTTGCTGTCCGGTGAAGCCGGGATTGGGAAATCGCGACTTACAGAGGAATTCCTCGCAGATATCACCGCGAACGACCAGGCAGATATCATAAGGCTGAATTGTTCTCCTTATCTCAGCAGTAGCCCCTTTCATCCGGTTGCCCAACGGATATCCCAGGACGCAGGTGTCGAACCGGACTTCGATGACAATCTGATCCTTGAACATGTCAGGAAGATGCTGGAAAGACGGCCGGGACTGGACTGGGAACAAGTTCTACCTGTCTTCGCAGCTTTGGTTGCACCTCGTAGTGCGCTGGCCCAAAAGGTGCTCGAGATGTCGCCGCAGGAGCAGCGCGACATAACAATCCAAACTTTGATTCACACAGTGCAGGTGCGATCAGACGTGTGCCCGGTTGTTCTGTGTGTAGAAGATGCGCATTGGATCGATCCTTCCACACAAGCCTTGTTGGAGCGCTTTAAGTCGATTTCCAGCGACCTTCCTCTGATGATCCTGATTACCCACAGGCCTGGGTGGGAATTGGCCCGCGACGATGGGGACACGCACGTTCAGTCACTAGTACTGCGCCGGTTCGATTCTGCGCATGTTTCACACCTCGTCGCAAACATCACAGGCAAGAAACCGGACGGTACCTTGATTGTTAAAATCATTGAAAAGACTGACGGTGTACCTTTGTTCGTGGAGGAATTGACGCGAACGATTGTGGAGGCTGGTGAGCAAGGGCAAATCCACATACCCTCGTCTTTGAAAGGCGCGTTGATGGCGCGTCTTGATGCGGTTTCGCCTAAGGCAAAACAGGTTGCGCTTACAGGGTCTGTTATTGGCAGAGAGTTTGAGCCGAGCATATTGAATGCGGCGATGCGTCTTGCAGAATCTGATATCGACAAATGCCTCGAAGAACTTTCGCGAACAGGCATAGTCTTCGAAAGCGGTCACAATCGCGGGCACTTTGTATTCCGTCATGCCCTTATCCGCGATACCGCCTATCAGTCCATGCTTAGCTCAACTCGAAAACAACAGCACGCGGATGTTGCGCGTGCGTTGATACAGACAAGGTCAGCCGAAATCGCGCGTCGTCCCGAACTGGTCGCCCGCCACCTTTCAGAAGCTGAGGATTGGAGGGCCGCGTTCGAAAAATGGCAGATTGCGACAGAAATGGCGTTGGCACGATCTGCCAGCCAAGAGGCGATGACGAACGCCAGAGAAACGCTGCAAGCTGCTGAAAAACTTGGCTCAGATTCCAAAACAGAATTGATCAAAGGTAAGATCCTTGTTGGCCGCAGCCATGACAGCCTGGGCCAATTGCCTGAAGGGATAGCAGTTCTGAAAGACGCCTCCAACGCGGCGCTGGCAGTGCACGATGTGGAATTGGCTGCTGACGCGGCCAACCATTTCGCCGACTCATGCATGATGTCCAGCGAAAGGCACAATGAAGCAATCGATCTCTGCGACAATGCATTAAAAGACTTGCCCGATGCCGATGAAGTCCGTCGGTGCAGACTGATGAGCCAACTTGCACGCGCCCACATGTTCGTCGGTCAGTTCTCCGAAGGTGCGCGTTTCGGCCAGCAGTCCATGGAGTTGGCCGCAAAACTGGGAGACTATAAATCCCAGTTCTCAGTAATGATGATGCATTTTGGGGCTCCATTCGTTGCGCGTAAGGGAAGAGAAGCCCATCATTGGCGTGAAAATCTGGAGGCCATGCACGGTGTGGCAGAGCATCTTGGTAGTATCGATCAAGGTCGAGACCGAACTCTGAGCTTGTTTGTAGGCGCCGAGATGGCCGACCGTGAATTGATGGACCATTCTCTGGGTTTGCTGACAGAGATTTCGGAAAAGGACAATCATCTGCAGCTCTATTGGGTTCAGAAACACGCACGCGCCATGGTTGCAATTATGGATGGCGATTTTGAGCAAGCCGAGAACCACGCCACCGAGGCTGTGAAAATTGGTCGAAAGACCCATGGGGAACATGTTGAGGGCGTCTTTGGAGTTCAGATGTTCACGATCCGCCGCGAGCAAAACCGACTGCACGAAGTTGCGCCTGTGATTAAGAAACTGATGACAGACAGCCCCGAAGACATTTCATGGAAGCCCGGTTTTGGTCTTATCGCTGCAGAACTTGGGTACAAAGAACCTGCCGAACGAATACTGAACGAAATGGCTGCCAATGGCTTCGATCTTCCACCCGACGCCATGTATTCAACGACATTGTCCTATTTGGCCGACATATGTGTCGCCATTGAGCATCAGGAACACGCCAAGACGCTCTATGAAATGCTTGCTCCTTACGAAGACCTTACGATCACCGCTGGGGCCACTACAGTCTGCACTGGCGCAGCTGCCCGACGCCTTGGAAGTCTGAGTAAGGTTCTGAAGGACTGGGATGCCGCTGAGAAGATGTTCGAGAAGGCCATAGAAATTGACACGCGCATGAAATGCCCCCCTTGGGTCGCGCACAGCAAGGCGGCATATGCAACTGCATTAAGGCGACGCGGGCGCCAGAATGATGTGGAACAGGCGTTTCAACTGGAAGGGGAAGCGTTGGCAATTTCACAGAAATTGAGTATGGTTTCCCTCAGATCAAAGCTCGAAGGAGTAGCGAGTTAAGGTAATTAATCTGGTTTGGGGGACTTTATGCCAAGGTACATAATTGAAAGAAATTTCGCTGAGCAGCTCAACGTCACAGACGATGACAAAATTCACATAAAAGAGATCAATGACGAAGTCGGCGTCGAGTGGATTTTTTCGTTTCTAAGTGCAGACAAGCGCAAAACGTACTGCTTGTACGAAGCCCCGGATGAGGAAAGCCTGAGAAGGGCGGCCGAACGCCTGAACATTCCCGCCGATGTCATAACGCCTGTGGATCGGATTGATCCGGCAATTTTCGCCTGATCAGCATCGTATTTTACTAATTCAATGAAACGCCGTCGCGAGACAACGCGACGGAAATATCAATTACTTGAGGCAACCCTGCAAGAAGCCCGACCTGACAATAGGGAGGCCAATGCATGTTTGACCTAAAAACACTTGATGGTAGTACGGCAACTGTAAACCAAGGCGCTTTAGACGCTCTTGATTTATCGCTTCGCGGCGGAGTCTACCATAAGGGCACTGCGGAATACGAAGATGCTAGGACCACGTGGAATAGCATGTTCGAACGTTACCCCGGTTTCGTGATCCGCGCCTTGGGTGCAAGCGATGTGCAGAAGGCCGTGAACTTCGTGCGCGACAATGGCCTCATAATGTCCATTCGGTCAGGTGGGCATCAGATAGCGGGACATGCAGTCGCAGATGAAACGGTCATGCTCGATCTGTCCCAGATGCGGTCGGTTCACGTCGACCCTGTCAGCAAAACTGCTCGGGTTGCGCCCGGAGCACTGCTAGGAGATGTGGATCGCGAAACTCAGGCACATGCACTTGCCGTTCCCGTTGGCATCAATTCGACTACGGGCATCGCAGGTCTCACGCTTGGCGGCGGCTTTGGATGGACCACTCGGAAATTTGGTATGACGATCGACAATTTGCTCTCAGCGGAAGTCGTGACCGCGGACGGAACCATAGTAACGGCCTCTCCCAAAAGCCACTCTGAACTTTTCTGGGCCATCCGAGGAGGCGGTGGAAACTTTGGTGTGGTGACTTCCTTCGAGTTTCAACTGCATGAGTTAGGGCCCGAGGTCCTGTCTGGCCTCATTGTTCATCCGATAGTAAAGGCGCCAGAACTATTGGCCGAATTCGCCACCATTGCAGACAATTCCCCGGAGGAACTGACCGTCTGGAGCGTGATGCGGAAAGCGCCTCCTCTACCCTTTCTGCCAGCTGAGTGGCATGGACGAGAGGTGTTGATCTTTGCTGCCTGCTATAGCGGGTCCATGGACGAAGGTGAAAAAGCTATTGCGGCACTACGCGCGCTTGGCGAACCAATTGCCGACGTGATCTCTCCCCACAAGTTTGTAGACTGGCAGGCCGCTTTTGACCCGCTTCTAACACCAGGTGCTAGGAACTATTGGAAGAGCCATGATTTAGATGAACTTTCTTCGGACGCCATCTCAAGTTTACTGAAAGCGATTGCAAATCTTCCTGACCCGGCGTGCGAAGTTTTTATTGCCCATGTGGGCGGAGCGATGGCGCGCGTCGACGCCGGTTCAACGGCCTATCCCCAAAGATCTGCTCACTTCATCATGAATGTTCACACGCGTTGGGAGGATCCCGGCAAGGATGCCGAGTGTATTGATTGGGCGCGAAAACTTTACGTCCAGATGCAACCGCACGCGAGCGGAAGTGCGTATGTCAACTTCATGCCAGAAGACGAAGCAGACCACATGGCCGGGGCATATGGCGATAACGGTGGCAAGCTTTCTAGGATCAAGGGCACATATGACCCGGCCAATTTGTTCAGGGTAAACCACAATATCTTGCCCGCGTGATAGAATTCAAAACCGCATAAACTGGTCCAGATTGATGTTGAGCGTTGCGCCTTAACATCACGTGGCTATTCTCGTTGACGAATTGTCAGGTCAAGTGAAGCATCCAGTGGACAATCGAACTAGTGACCCCGCTCGTACCTGGTTGCGGATTCCGTCAATACGATCTTTAAATTCAAATCGTGTAAGCGTTATTTCTAAATCAAAGTTGCAGTTTGATTAGCAGAATTCAGCCTCAAAAAAATGGATGCAAGGCGACTAGCAACTATTTGGGACTAGTTCGCCGATCTTCTTGCCGAGCATCAAGACCACTATTTGGTACAGTCTTGTTACAGGAACAGAAACCTCGATCAGCATTGGCACCGAGATGATCAGGCCCGTTCCTCCACCGTTTTCTTAAAGGCCGACGGCGACATCCCAGACCATTTTCGGAAGGCCCTCGAAAACGCGGTGGAGTCTGCGTAACCAAGCCGCAGTGCGGTCTCACCAACGGACTTCCCAACCGGACCCAGCAGCTTCCTTGCTTCTTCCAGTTTGACACCAGATATGACCTGAGATGCTGATAGCCCATAAGTGGCCAGCCGATTGTTCAAAGTCTCCCGGTGGAAACCGCATAGGCGCGCCAGTTCGTCTACACCAAATCCCTGCTCGCCAAGATGAATCCGGATCAGGCCCTGAAGCCCGGCTAAGAAATCTTGAGGCGCATGCTGATCGAGGTTAGCGCTTGTCAGGTCTGACGGGTTTGCCAATGTTTCCGTGAGCAACTTATGGCTCAGCCAGGGTGAGGGAAACCGGATCGAAAAACCCTGTGGGCCGCACTTGATGGCTTGAACACCATGAAAGTGCTTAGGTAGCACGTCAGGTTCGCTTACCCGTAAATTGATTTGGCTTGGGTCCCACCTGAAATCCAGAACTCGGTGCAGTAGTGATATCCAAATGCTCGCCAGAAATGCGTCGGTCTGTCCGGGCGAAACCGAAATGTTGAAATTCCGCTTGGCACTGAAATAAGCATGCTCGCCTTCCACAAGCAGCGATTGCGTGACCGCATTGGATTCTTTCGAGACGGCTTGAGTGTATCGCGTAAAGAAGTCGCCTAGCGTCAACGCCTCGGCCAACATGTCACCAAGGGGCAGAAACCGAACAAGGTCAATTGATTGACCAACTTGCGCGCAGAAGTCCGGTGATGTTGCGTCAGCAGCGGCTTGATGGATTTTATAAATCGTCTCGTGTGGCAGGAAATTCTGGCGATCCATCACCTGAGCTTCACTCACGCCCAGAGGGTCCAGAACAAATGCCGGTTCAACACCGGCACCACGCAAAGCAGCGACCACGGGTGCAGCAACCGATGCCCGAACCAACGGCAAGGCCTTCTTGGTGTTTTGGTCAAATGCGTCCATGCCGACCTCAGATATCATGAAGGTAACGACAGAAAGACAGAAAACACACAAAAAGGCGCCAAAAGCATGCAGAATGCCAAATCAATTTGGCTAAGCCCGCCATACTGTCAGGCAAAATCCGGCAATCACTCTAAAATCATATTCAGAAACATATATCTGTAATTCGTATTTGGAGGGCCTCAATGACACCGAAATTCAAACACCTGGTGGCCACGGCAGCCTTTTCTGCAAGCCTGGCAATCGCGGGCCAAGGTTTGGCACAGGAAGAGAGCTTTCCAATCCTATTTACCAACGTGCACGTTTTTAACGGTGTCGATGAACAGCGACTTGAGAACGCAAACGTTCTGGTCGTGGACAACCTGATCGCAGAAGTATCGGCGGAACCACTGGCCGTCGCCAATGCCCAGATCATTGACGGTGGTGGTCGCACGCTGATGCCGGGCTTGATCGACGCACATGTGCATATGACCGTCACCGAACCGGTGGCTGACCTGCGCGATAACTTCGACTGGATGTACTGGGGTGCTGTTTCAACAATTGAAGCCGAAAAAATGCTTCTGCGAGGGTTCACAACAGTGCGGGATGCGGGCGGCCCCGCGATCGGCCTGCAAAAAGCGATTGATCGGGGTAAGGCTATTGGCCCGCGTATCTACGCCTCTGGGCCTGTGATCTCGCAAACCTCGGGGCATGGAGAACATCGCGTCTACACCGAGCCCCATCCCAATTTCATGGGGGCGCAACCATCCTTCTTTAACCAGCACCTGGAGTTTCTGGCCGACGGCGTGCCGGAAACACTGCGCGCGACCCGCGAAGCCCTGCGCCTTGGCGCTGTCCAGATCAAAGTTATGGCTGGCGGCGGCGTGTCCTCTTCAGTTGATCCTCTTCACACCGTTCAAGGTCTTCCGGAAGAGCTGGAAGCTTCTGTTCGGGCCGCTGCCGATTGGGGAACCTATGTGATGGTTTACGCCTATACGGACGAGTCCATTGTGCGGTCGATTGAGGCAGGTGTGATCAGCATTGAACATGGACAACTGATGACAGAAATCGGTGCGCAAGCGATCAAGGACGCGGATGCATGGATTGTTCCGTTCTACTCTCTTTTGGGGCTGGACGAACAAACCGTTATTTCCGCTCTCGGACCAGGGGCCGCTGAAAAGTTCCTCAGCGTGCAAGCGGGTGCACGAAATCAGATGCAGTTGATCAAAGATTTCGGGATCGAGAACGTGGCTTTCTCAACTGACATAATCGGCGACCCGGTGGCTCTGACCAAGCAAAACGATGAGTTCAAATACCGGCTGGAGGCGTGGACTTCACACGAAATCCTGCAACAGGCCACGTCAAAATCGGCCACACTTCTGGCACTTTCAGGAAAACTCAATCCCTACACAGCAGGCCCGCTGGGCGTGATCGAACAGGGTGCATACGCCGATCTGCTGCTAGTTGAAGGTAACCCGGTCGAGGATGCCGAGATCCTGGTCGACTACACCAACAACATCGACCTCATCATGAAAGATGGCGTGATCTACAAGAATACACTCGATTGAGTGTCGCGCGGGGTGAATTTACCTCGACATCCCGCGCCCCCTTAACTTGGAAAATGGGAGTACTGACACGTGAAAACACTGGCCTCACTGACAGCAATCGCTGGACTTGTTTCCATGGCAGCAAGCGGTGCCTTGGCGCAGGACGCGCTCCCGCAAACCTTGTTCACCAATGTGCATATCTTTGACGGAATTGATGAAGAGCGGATCGAAAACGCGAATGTTCTGGTTGAAGGCAATCTCATAAAGACAGTCTCGACTGACGGTATTGATGCGCCTGACGCGACGCTTGTTGACGGGGGCGGGCGCACGCTGATGCCGGGCTTGATTGACAGTCACGTGCACTTTTATGCCACAGGGCTCGTGCAATCCTTCTCGGGCCTTCAGGCCGCCAAATGGGATCAAATCGGGGCCACAGCAGCCGAAAATGCCCGCGACTATCTCTACGACGGCTACACCACGGTGCGGGATACCGGCGGAATGGGATCAGGTCTGCGCGAACTGATCGACAAGGGGATTGTAGACGGCCCGCGCATCTATGCGTCAGGTGCGGCCATCGGCCCGACATCCGGCCATGGTGACTGGCGAAACCCCGAGCAGCGAACCTTCAACATCGGTTCGGACGACGTCGCCAATACGTTCAACCTGTCATATATTGCTGATGGTGCCGAAGAAATCCGGAAGGCATCGCGGCTTAACTTCGCGCATGGGGCGAGTTTCCTGAAACTGATGGCCGGCGGTGGAGTGTCATCCGAGCTCGATCCACTCTGGTCCGTTGCTTACAACGTCAATGAGATTGCGACAGCCGTCGAGGCTGCGTCCTTCTTTGATACCTATGTGACAGTTCACGCCTATACGGACGAAACAGTAACAATGGCTCTGGACGCCGGCGTCAAGTCGCTGGAGCACGCTCAGATGGTGAGCGAAGAGACCGTCAAACGCATTGCGGATGAGGGTATCTTCTGGGCCTTGAATGTAGCTGGAATGGATCCTGCACTGCTTGATCACCCCAATTTCTCGATGCCAACAGTGAAACCGAAACTGGAAGAATATCTGGTCGGGTCAGAAAACGTCATTGAGTACATTAAGAAATACAAGCCCAAGATCGTGCATAACGTCGACACCGTGCTGTCCACCATTGGGTTTGGACGCGCGCACCGCGACTTTGAAAAATACTACTTCGCTGAATTGCTGGGTAACCATGCCTTCCTAGTTGCAGCGACCTCGACTGGTGGCGAGTTGGCACAGCTGACTGGGCGGCGGAACCCTTATCCCAACAAACTGGGCGTGATCGAAGAAGGGGCCTATGCAGACATCCTGATCGTCGATGGAAATCCGCTGGAGGACCTGTCGGTTCTTGGAGCAAACCCGAAATGGTTCGATGCACCGGCGCGTGATCGAGGGTTCGAGACCATTCGTGTCATCATGAAAGACGGCGTCTTCTACAAGAATACACTCGAATGAGCAGAGTATGCGGGAATTTGACATCTGCGCCTTGCATCGTCGATCCTGATCGGGGGAGTGATCAATGAACAGGGTAATCGCAGTAGTTCTTTGCGTATTTGGGATCGGCGTTGCTGAAGCAGCAGCCGACGAAAACCAAAGCCGATACTATCTGGGGATCGGGGAACCAAACTCCGAGGCCTGGCAAATCATGATCGACAACCCAACCGACCGGGAAAAGGACATGGGCGCTGCACTCGCCGCAATGGGCGGTGAGATGATAAGCTATTTTTGGGGACTGGCAGATGGCAAGAACTACATCACCGTTCGTTTCCCAGACGATCCGGGCATGGTGCAGGCCATGTATATTTCGCGTCTGAGCCAAGGGGTTCTGAAAGACTACAGGTTCATCGAACTGATGACGAGCGCGGACATGGTTGAAGCCCTGAAGCGCGTGCCGGAATTTTCAACTCCGGTCGAATGAAGTTAGGAAGCAAAGGAACAGTCTATGAAGATCGTGTACGGAATTCTCGCAGCCTTATCAGTTGTGTTTTTCATCCTTGGCGGCAGCGATGCCTATGCCAAAGACAACAAGGGTAAGAAGCCGAACAAGGGGGGCAAGGACCGTGATGTCAGCATTCAGATCGAAGACAAACCCGGCAAAGGCCCAAAGGCTGTGCCACCTGGTCAGATCAAGCGTTACACGCGCGGTGCCAAGCTCCCGTCTGATCTGGAGTTCGAGGAAATTGGGGACCTTTCCAAATGGAAGCTGAAGGAGCCGGGCAATGGAAACCGCTACATTCAGGTCGATGGTGAAGTTCTCGAAGTTACAAATGACCTCTCTACGGTTGTGGATGCTGTCGGCATCGTCGGCGATCTTCTCAACTAGACGAAAGTACGATGTTTCAGGGCAAGAATTACCTCGTTTGCCCTGACGCTGGCCGGGGCGATCTTTCTGTGAACCCCGGCCCAAGTTCAAAACCCAGACACCAGGCCTAGCGATCGAAAAAGCCCTTCTTATACTTTTTGCGCTTGCGACCCTTTCATGAGCACGCGTCCTGCTCGCGCAGGAATCCGTTGGAACTTAATGATGACCCGTCAGAGCCAGTGGCAGTGGGCGCTGTTTTGCGTACAATTGAGGAGCATATGACAATGCGTCTTTCCTTTGCGGTAATAGCCGCGTGCTTTTTGGCTTTGCCGGTTCATTCGGAAATTGCACGTATCGAATGGTCAGACCTGATCGATGAATCCGCTCAAGACTACGAAGATCCTTTCGTTGAATTGACTGACAAACAGCTTAACGCGCTTCGTAAATTGGTCCGGTTGCGCGCACGGCAAGAAAAAGGCGGGGCGACGCCAGAACAGCTGGACCAGCTTCAAGTGGATATCGGGACGACCGAAGCAACTCTTGCTGAGGGAGGCATTGATGCGAACTGGCTGATTTCCCAACGCTGGGTTGTGGTGGAAAGACGTGGGCAGGCGGGCACGACCACCAACGTCGACATCGATGGCGTGACCGTTTCATCGGGCGGGTTTGTGATCCCGGCAACCCGCGACGAAGATGGCTCCCAAAAGGCATATATCGTGCGGGAACGTGGAATGTGCAGCCACGTACCGCCTCCGCCACCAAACCAGATGGTGCGTTTGCGCCTGAGTGAATCCTGGTCACCATCGACAGTTTACGAGCCCATCGTTGTAACTGGTCAAATCAGGATCGACCCGACGCAGAACAAAATGCTGGTTGTCGATGGTCCCGTCCTGATGAAGGCTGCGTTTACTTTGGAGGTTGATGACGTTCAGACTTTTGGACCAATCCAGTCTTCAGAAGAGGCTACGACAAATAGGGCAAGCGTACTGATGGGAAGAATAATAGCGACTGGCGGGGCTATCAAAGACGAATAGTGACACAGCCCAACTGACCTGAATATGTTTCAGAAGGGGCGTTCTGTTAGGTGGGCCGAAAATCTGCTTGTCAGAGACTGAACGGCCAAAGCGGCGATAGGGGAGCGCATGAGGGTTTGGCTATTTAGGATAATTGGGCTTGTCGCACTTCTCGCTTTCGCAGCAGGCGCGTTTGTTTGGTTGTTGTTCGCTGCTCCGATGTTCTCGGACATGCGGCGCGACCTTGTGGAAAGAGTTCTTTCGGAACAAATTGGTCGGCCACTTCTTGTCAAAGATGATGTAAGCGTCGCGCTTGGCCGCACGAGTTACATTTACGTCGGTGGTGTGGTCATCCCGAGCCTGACAATGCCGCAGGAAGCTCTTGTGGAATTGAACCTGCTGGAGCTGGAGCTGGATATAGCCGCTTTGGCCAACAGGCGCCTGCACTTTGACAATCTCGTCGTGGAGGGCCTCCAAGCAAATCTTCTGACGGCCGAAGACGGCACCACAAGCTGGCGAACAGACAGGCCGACACGCAGGCCCGAATCTGAGGAAACAGTATCAACGGAAGATCAAGAAGACGTCGCGAGCGCTGATAGTACCAATGAGAGTGGTGCGGAAGGCGGTGGGATCCTGAACTTTCTGAGCGACAAGAACGTAAGTTTCACATCAATCGGGTTAAACATTGACGACAAGGTCTCGGGCTTCTCATTTGTATTTGACCTTCAGTCACTCGCGCTCGAACAAGTAGACAATGGACAAAGAACAAAGGTCTCTGGTTCCGGCTCCGTCAACGGTCAGGTTTTCGAAATCGAAGGCGACTACCCACACGCCGCACCGTTTACGACACGCGCCAGTTTTGGCGAAATGACCGTAAGCTACGATGGCGAGCCCTTCTCGGCAGACGAAGGGGGCGGTTATCGGGCAGTCTTGGAAATGGACACAGGTGAGTTCGGTGATTTTCTGGACGTCATCGGGCTGGAACGCGTTCTGGAAGGCAATGGTCAGCTGCAAGCAGAACTCGTGTCTCAGGACGCTGTGAAGATCGAGGCGTTTACAACAACTGTAAGCTTGGAGGATGGGCAAAAACTCGAAGCTGAGGGTTCAATAGATGACCTCTACACCGCTCAGGGCGTTGATCTGATCTTCAACGCGCGGCTTCATCCCGAAGGACAGCCTCCGCCAGCAGCAAAAAGTATCCAGGAACTTAAATTCACCGGCTTTGAAATGCATATGGTCGGATCCCTGGCTTCCTTCGAATTTGAGAAGTTGCTGTTCCAAACCAATGCATTTGACCAAGGGCTGGACGTAATCGGCCCAGCCTCAATCGAAAGTATTCGCCGCATGCCAGACGGACGGCTTGCCATGCTGGGCATTGCGCTACAAGCCGGTCCAATTGAACAGCCTGTCCTGAAAGCCGAAGGTGAAATCCTCGATCTGCTTCAGCTTCAGGACGTGACTTTCGATGGGGAGCTAAACGGGCCCGCCAAGTTGATTTTGCCTAACCTCGATGAAGAATACGTTGACCAGTTCGGCGGCATCAAAGCCGATTTCAACATATCCAACGCGGGTGGGCCGGTTTCACTCAACAGGTTTAACGCGACCACCTACGGCACCGATCTCTGGGCGCTTGATCTCGCACTATCTGTCAACGAGCTAAGAGGCCTTGCCGGTCTCGATTTCGACGTGGAATTGGACATCGACGACAGCGCCAAGTTTCTGACCGCAGTTAATCTGCAGCCTGTCGAGATCGGAGCACTAGCTATTGATGCGGAAACCTCCAAACAGGGCGAGGACTTTGATGCCGCAATCCAGTTCGAAGCCGGGTCTTCGCATCTTCTTGCGGCTTTGGACGCAAAATTTCCCGAGGGTGCTTCTGTTGTTCGGGGCAACATCACGAGCGAAAGGCTCGATCTCAACGACCTGAAGAACCTGACTGCCGTGCTGGACCAACTGAAAAGCTTGGTAGGCGAGACCACAAAGGAACCTGAAGCCGAAGTTCAGCCTTTGGTTTTACCGAAGGAGACAGACGTCCAGCCCTTGGTATTGCCAAAGGAAAAAGGGAAACCTGCCGATCTTCTGGATGTGCAGCGCGTGCTTCGAGAAGCTGACGTCGAGGTACAGATCGACTTCAAAGAGATCGTAGGCCAGCAAGGCGTAACATCAGTTTCAAGCCAATTGTCTGCCAAAGACGGAACTGTGGATTTCGGGCCCTTTCAGATGGCTTATGGCGGTGGAAACTTCAGCTTGCGGGCGGTCATGGATCTGATTGACTCTCCTGATTGGCTTTCATTGTCGGGATCGACCTCGGGATGGGAATTCGGCGAAATCTTGGATGAGTTGGGAATTGGTATTGAGGCCTATGGACGTTTGAGCGGAGAGTTCAACGTTTCTGGCAATACTGCCTCGGGCAAGGCCTTCATCAACTCCATGCGCGGCAATGCGTCTTTGTCGATGTCGCAGGGCTATATCAGCACCAGCCTATTGGAGCTGGCGGGGCTGGGCATATTCCCGTGGCTGTTTTCAGAGGAGTTTCGGCAGGGTTACACCGACATCACTTGCGTGGTCGCCCCGGTTGATATCCAGGCCGGGCGGGTCAGTTCAAACTCCATCGTCATTGAAACGGGATCAGTTCAGTTGGTGGCCAGGGGGCAAGTGGACTGGCTAAACGATAGCATCGCATTAAGAGCGGAGCCTCGTCGCGTCGGCAAACCCCTATCCCGGAGCGCTTGGCCATTTGATGTAACGGGTCAGCTTTCGTCGCCGAAGTTCAAGCTGGATGTGGGTGGGTCTATAAGCAAGGCTCCAGAGGGCGCTGATGCTATGCCTGTCGACAGGCAACCCTGTGTGCCGGACATCAATCAATTGCAGTAGTCGGACGCGACCTAGTTCTTCAGTGGTTCCGGCTGTTCAGCCTGACACGTCAGAACGGCCTCAATGGCTTTTGCGGACCCGCTGAGATCAAGCTCTACCTCGGCCCCACTTTCGCCAATAATCGTGACGCTTTGGCGTTTTCCAAACTCGGTCACAAACGCCGGGTTGTCGAAAAAGGCGTAGCCACCGGGAACTCCATTCTTATAGACACCAACCGCTTCGCCTTCGAATTTTGCATCACCAAAGTCGAACTTTACGATGCCGGTCGCGCCGTCCTCGATCTGCACCCAGGCCGGATTGTAGGCGGCAAAAAAACCACCAGCCTGATTGGGTGCCGCACCAATTTCAACGGTCATTTCGTCTTCAAAGGGCTTCCAAGCGAGACAGCCGTTTCCCTTTTCGAGATCAATTAAGATTGTCCAGTCACCGGATTCACCCCACCGCTCCATACCAGCAGCCCACACCACGCCAGCGGGGATCAATGCCATTGCTGTCAGCGCCAACCTGTTCATTTAAAGCTCCACAAATGGTCCGTGTATCTAAAGCTGCATTCAGATTATCTTGCGGGACAAATCAAATACAACCATTCAATTTATGGAATGCTGAGCCAACGCTAGTACGCCATTGCCCTGAACACGAAATCATCTTCAACCGCCGCCAGAGAAAAAATGACGCTCTACTCACCTAGAATTTGCCAGAGTTATTCAAAGCCTCTTTCGGGCCGATCCGTTCCTGAAAATCCCAATGTTCGACGATCTTTCCACTCTTGATCCGGGACAAGTAAAAAACGGCCCAGTCGCGCTCGTCTCGCTCTACATGGCTAAAAGCGACCACGAAATTTCCTTGACCGAGTGGTCGGTGAACTTTGACGTATTGCGCGGTTTTTCTGCCACTTGTCACTTCTCCAAGAAGCTTGGAAAAAGCTTCCAATCCATCGGCTACGCCGGTTGAGTGTAGCGTTTAGCGATCCGAAGGATTGCCGCCGCGCATTCAGTGCTGCCGTTCTCTGCAAAGTACGTAAAGGCCGCTAGCAGCCCTAGGCAGACCTTGAAAACACGAAATTCCAAAGTATTTACAACAAGATAGAGCATCATTTTGCTTGATCGGAGAGGCTGATAACACGGAAAATCTGCACCGGGTTACCGATGCCCTTCAGTTCCTGTTCTCCCATTTCTTCGGTCTCTACATATTCTTCTATGTCTAGAAGCGCCCGTTGGTTCAAAAGGATCTGCCCGTCGCTGGCAAAGTCGCAAAGCCTGGATGCGGTGTTCACGACCCCACCTATTGCAGTGTAGTCGGCGCGGCCATGAAACCCGATAAGCCCAAGCGTCGCATAACCACTACTGATCCCAATACCCAAACCCATCGCATGTCCGAGTTTCTGCCAGGGTGCTCGTATTCCTTCGAAGGCTTCGTTTATTGCCTTAGCCAGCCGCACGGCTTGCAGAACGGGCTGATCGCACGGAACCGGGTCATTGAAGAAGACCATCAATCCGTCTCCGGCTCGGTATCCAATTGTTCCTTTGTGTTTGGCAACTAAATGGCCAACTTCATCGTGGAAATGCTGGAGAAGGGTAATGACATCCTCCGGCTCAATCGCTTCGGAAATGGCGGTGAAATTCCGGATGTCGCAGAATAGGCAAGCGATGTATTGACGATGAGTATTCAAAAGCTCGTCAGCGTTTTCTTCGACGACAAGCTCCGCAACTTGAGGCGCAAGGAATTGTTTGAGACGCCCCAGCCTGTCAATCTCGCCTTCCTGGCGCTTTACCTTCTCAGTCAGTCTTTCGTTCAATGCTTCTATTTCATGTGTCTGGCTGCGGACCGTGTGGTTCAAAGCATCGAGTATAAAGTTCTGGTTTAGCAAAGCCGCGATCACCAAAAGCACATAAGCCAAAGCTTCGACGCGTTCATCATAGCCGAAGTATAGTGTGACAATCAGGATGACAGCAGCAATCCCACCAAGGACGAGTGGAAGCTCCTTGGCATGCCGTTTCCGATCTCTCCATAAGAAACTAACCGCCAATAATGCAAACACCCACATGAGCACCGCTTGCGCATGTGGGTTTATGGTAAGCGCTTCGTAGCCAACCAAATAGGTGAGCAAAATCCCAGAATAGCACGTGGCCAAGGAGGCCAGAGCAGCCAAAACAGCTCCGATCCCGATTGGCATCGAGATTTTGAACTCCTCAGTTGCCACGCCGATACCGTCGGCCGCAGCACGCGGCGAAGGCTCCGCAGCGGAGTTATTTCTGTGTTCGGGATCAGGCATGGTCCTCGTTCGCACTTGGTCGCTGGTAGAGTACGTTTGATTTGAGATTGCGTCAAAATCACATGCCAGCATGCGAAAGCTGAGGGTTTCACCAAAACAACAACGCCCAGCGAAACAATCTCATGCTTTACAGAACAGACTTGCAATCACCCGTCTAGGCGTAGTCACCTAATTTTAGGGGATGGAGGAAGCTGATGACGCAATGGAAGTTGGTGGTCTGTATCTTGTGCACGCTGACCCTTGTTGCTTGCGCCCCCAAAACTCGCAGATATGAAAAGACGGTATCGGCTTCGCTGCCGGCGGACTCGCGCACGGCTCTCAGTCGGGCGGCCAACCGGCTTGGCGATCCCAAAGACGGTCGGTCGGGCGTAAAGCTGATCAGTGACGGCGAAGAAGCTCTTGTCTCAAGGCTATTGCTCGCTGCGGCGGCCGAGAGAACGATAGACGCGCAATACTACCTTCTGCACGACGACCCAACAGGCCACCTATTCGCTGCCAGTCTTTTGCAAGCGGCTGATCGGGGTGTACGTGTCCGATTGTTGCTGGATGACATGGACACGTCCAGCTATGACGCGATGACCGCCGCATTGGACAATCACAAAAACATTGAGATTAGGCTGTTCAATCCATTCTGGCGGGAACAAAGCCTTCTGATCGCAGGTTTGACCGATTTCAAACGCATCAATCGCAGAATGCACAACAAGTCCATGACCGCAGACAACGTGTTCACGATTGTGGGCGGGAGAAACATCGGTGACGAGTACTTTCTCGCGCGAGAAGAAATGAACTACGCTGATCTAGATGTGCTGGCAGCAGGCCCCGTTGTACGCGAGGTGTCACAAAGCTTTGACTCATACTGGAACAGCGAATTCGCCGTTCCAGCTCGGGTAGTCGTTGGAGAACCTCAGGAATTTGACCTTGTTGATGCGCGAGTCAGGTTGAACGAACTGGTCGAGGAAGCGAAGCAAACGCAGTATGGCGCGGCCCTCAGAAAGTCAGCACAAGAGAACTTCGCAGATAGAGCCCTATCACTGGATTGGCTGCCTGCGAAGCTCTACGCTGATCCGCCGTCAAAAGCCGCCGGTCTCGAGAACTCAGGTCCCGTTCTGGCATCTCAATTGCTTCCGTACTTTGAGAATGCAAGCAGTGAAGTGAACATCGTCTCCGCCTATTTCGTGCCGCGTAGCAACGGTGTGAAATGGCTGACCGAATTGGAAAGCCGCGGCGTCGACGTAAAGGTTGTAACCAATTCACTTGCCTCTAACGACGTCGCACCCGTCTACGCCCACTACGCCAAAAAACGCCGTGCACTTCTGCGCGGTGGAGTAGAACTCTATGAACTGCGACCGGACGCCTATCAGGTCCAACGCCGCGGTATTAACTGGGCTCAATCCAGGTCAGGCCTGCATTCCAAGGCATTTGCAGTCGATGACCGATACTTGTTCGTAGGATCGTTCAACTGGGATCCGCGATCTGTCAACATCAACACCGAGATGGGAATTCTGATTGACTCGCCGGCATTGGCGACACAGACCATGGGTGCCTTGGATGACGCGCTACCCGCATACACATATAACGTAACGCTCGAGAAAGCTGGTCAGCTTAGATGGACGACAAGAGGCGATGATGGCAACGTTCTAGAGTACCAATCGGAACCGACAGGATCGACCTGGGATCACATAGTTGCGGGATTTTTAAGTGTTTTACCAATTGCGTCTCAGCTGTAGGTTTTGGCAAATACCCGACGCTACCAGAGAACTCCGGCCTGCAAAAAACGCTTGGATTGGGTTCAAAACGTCCGTTGCTCTTTTCCAGCCGGTCGTTTTGTTCATCCGCCCACCAGAATTTGCATCTTCGCTTTCAGCGCATTGCAGACCTTCGCGAGAATCCAAGCAGAAAAGCCGCATGGAACCCAAGGGGCCTTAGAGAGGCCCTTTGTGGGGTTGAGCGCCGCAAAGAACCATGACCGCAATGACTACGACAAAAACTGACAAAATTCGTCGCTAAGGCAGACAATCGCGCAGCGCAAGACTACAGGCAAACTACGCAAACTTATGGGGTGCGCGTAGTGTTATGCACAAACCTAAGCATCATGTAAGCGCGCTCATAACGGTGCGTTCCTGCAATTGATTGCATTCATTAAACTCAAGCGTGCTTGCGAATAACTTTTCACGATTTTCCCAATTGTTTGCACACTCCTCCTATCGGCGTCCGATTACATCCTTCCGAAAGTCTCTTTGAGTTCTGTGACTTGTGCTGCATCCAACATCCGGGTTGGCATGCCCCGCAAGGCCACAAGCAGCTTGGCCGTTTCTTCAAGCTCTTCTGCTGCACAGACAGCAGAGAAGAGGTCCTTTCCCGACACGACCGGGCCATGATTAGCCAACAGAACCGCACTGTACTTGCCGCCCAGTTCGCGGATCAAATCACCGGATTTCGGGTCACCCGGCTTAACGTATGGAACCAGTTTGACCGTGCCAACGCGCATCACCACGTATGGTGTTAGCGGTGGAATACAGTCATTGGGATCGGTGTCTTCCAAACACGACAGTGCAGTGGCCCAAGTTGAATGCAGATGCACCACGGCGCCCGCTTCTGGCCGCGTCTCGTAGAAGGCTTGGTGCAGAAAGACTTCCTTTGTCGGCTTATCGCCCGAGACGTAGCTGCCATCCAAACTAATCTTGGCGATGCGCTCTGGGTCGATATCGCCCAAGGTCGAATTCGTTGGCGTCATGAGGATTCCGTCATGTAGACGCGCGGAGACATTGCCCGCAGTGCCGACGGAAAAGCCACGCGCAAAAAGCGAGGCGCACAGTTCCGACATTTGCTGCCGTAAAGCCAATTCTTCAGATCTCATTTGCCGGCCTCCATCATTCTGAGGGCTTTCGCAAAAAAGTCCGGAGCGCCAAAGTTTCCAGATTTTAGGGCCAGCGCAATAGGTTCAGTTTTTCCAACGCTCAGGATTGGCACGCCCGGGTCGATCTCTGGCCCAATTGACATGGCCTGAGACCCCAGTGCCTCAGAGATGACCTTGGCAACAGCTCCCGACGTCTCCCCTCCGGCAACGACAAGGTGCTTATAGCCCGTTTGGACAAGTTCCCGGGCAGTTTCAGCAAAGAGATTGTCCAGCCTGTCCGCTACAGCTTCCTGACCGAATTTATTTTGGATAGCACGCACATCATCCGGGCTTCCCGATGAATATGCGAGCGGTGCCTGACCCGGATGCTTTTCAAAGAAATCCAGAAGCGTTTGCGTGGTCACATCCCCGGACATCACGCCCGGAACATCAATGGCGAAGGTTGGATAGGATTTCGCATGAATCTCAATCTGCCCGCGGGTCGCACCTGAACAAGAACCCGCAAGGATCGCGGCAGGCCCTGCGATACCAGTGAACGCTCTGCCAGCACTTTTGGATGAAGTCTCTCTCAGGAAGTTTCTTGGTAGACCCAGCGCTATACCCGATCCGCCAGTAATGAGCTTGGCATCCTTTAGAGCTTCGCCCCAAGCCAACAAATCTTCATCCGAAATCGCATCGCCAATCACAAATCGTTCGTCGGCGTTCTGCCAAGCAGCAGCAATCCCCTCTGATCCTTGCTTCACGGCGTCGATCGACACCAACCCGACCGGTTCTTTGGTTTGATGCTGCAACCATCGCCTAATGTTGGCATCCGTCATCGGAGTAAGTGGGTGGTTTTCCATTCCGGACTTGTTCAACAGCTTGCCGAGCACAAAAAGATGACCGTGATAGACCGTGCGCCCCGTTGTCGGAAAGGCCGGACAGAAAACCACCTTTTGCGCGCCCAGTTCGTTGGCCAGCGCTTCTGCAACTGGGCCGATATTTCCCTCCATAGTGGAATCGAAGGTCGAGCAATACTTGAAGATGAACTGCTGGCATCCTTGATCCTTAAGCCACCGCAGGGCGCGCAGGCTGTCCGCAACAGCTTCTTCGACAGGTGCGGTGCGGCTTTTGAGCGAGATCACACCCGCCTCGATCTCTTCGTTGGCTGGGGTTGTGGGAATACCCGGGAACTGAGCCGTTCGTAATCCACCTTCCGGCTCGACACCCTTTGCCAAGGTGTTCGCAATATCACTCGCACCGGTAAAATCGTCCGCTATGACGCCGATCTTCATAATTTGATTTCCCTGGTTGGCCCAGGATCCAGCCTATGAATATGCGGTGCCGCTCCGACTGGAAAGATCTCACGCACAAGTGGATCATGGCCGGGCACGATAAGTCGAGGATGCGAGGCCAATCTCTCTAGCGTCCCAAAACCATCCATCATGTCTTGCAGGTCGACGACGATGGGAAAGGCTTTGCGTGCCATGAAATTCTCGTAGTAATGCGAGGCATCAGAGGCGAGTACCATCCACCCAGCTCCCGTTCTTACGCGAACGCATTGCAATCCGCGCGAGTGTCCACCGATGCAGTGCACCGTGACCCCATCTGCAATCTCAGCTTCTCCATCGTAGAACACGACCTTGCCTGAATAGAGACGCTTTACCACCTCGCAGACATGGCCAGCCGTGAAAGGCGCACGCAGGTGGTCATGGCACATGCAGGGACCTGTGGCGAAGGCCATTTCCGCCGACTGCATATGCAACTTTGCGTTAGGAAACATGTGCAGTCCGCCCGCGTGGTCATAATGAAGATGGGTCACGATGACCTCGGTCACCGCTTCCGGCGAAATGCCTAGGGGCCGCAAGGCCTCGCGAGGGTCCATCGCGATGGGACGACCCCGGGCGGCGGCCTCATCGGAGTCGTAGCCAGTATCGACCAGAATGACTTTGTTGCCGCGTTTGAGCACCCAAACAAAATAATCCATCGCATGAGACGCGTCGTGATTATCATCAATGATGAAACTATCAGCGCGCGTCCGGGCATTTCGATCCGCGTATTTCACGGCGTGGATTTCCCAACCGTTCATCGGATGACCTCGGGATACTGGTGAACTACTTTGGTGGCGATAATATCAGCCACTGCCGAATCGAAAGACCTAAAATGCGCACTTTCTAGGTGGGCAGAGAATGCCACGCTGTCATCATAAACTTCATAGAGAAAAACTGTCTCGGGATCGCCGCCGAGGCAAACGTCAAACTGATGGCATCCGGGTTCTTCACGCAAAGAGGTTGAAGCATTTTCGACCATCAGCGGCAAAAAGGTGTCTCTTGAACCGGGCTTGAGAGTGAAGGTGACAGTGACCACAAACATCAGACAGAAAGTCCTTTTAGACGTGAGAAAGCGCGCTTTGCGACGGGCAGTTGGCTGAGGATCAGACCAATGTTGAGCAACAGCAGAATGGCCGCACCGGGTCGTGAAAAGAAGACCGAAAGATTCCCGTCCGACAAGAACAGCGACCGGCGGAAGGTTTCGTCAAAAAGGCTGCCCAGAATAACCCCGATAACCAACGGCGCGATTGGGTACTTCATGAGGCTCATGAAGTAGGCAACGGCACCGACACCGAGCATCAGGTAAAGATCATTGATGCCTCCACCAACGCTGAATGACCCAATTGTTGTCAGAACCATCACGACGGGCAAGAAGATGGTCTGCGGGATGGCGAGTATCTTGATAAAGACCCGAGCCGTGAAAAGCCCCATCATGAACATGGTCAGGGATGCCAGCACCAGGATCGCAACCACGCGCAGAATGATCTCGGGATCAATCGTCGGCCCCGGGATCACGTTGTTGATCTTGAAGGCCCCCATCAAAGCCGCGGCGGGTGGTGAACCGGGAATGCCCAACACCAAAAGCGGGATCAGCGCGCCGCCTATGCAGGCGTTGTTTGCGGTCTCAGAAGATAGCAGACCTTCCAATGACCCTTTGCCGTACTTGTCGCCCTCGGCGGACACCGTCTTGCCAACACCGTAACTGACCCAACCGGCTACATCTTCGCCCACTCCGGGAAGTGCTCCTACCCCTGTCCCGATCACGCCTGACCGGCCAATGGTGGGCAGGTAGCGTCGAATTGAGCGAAGGTTCGGAAGGATACGACCTTTCAGGGCCAGAACCTTCCCGGCCTCCACGTGCCTCAAACCGTCGATGATTTGGGGGATGGCAAAAGCCCCCATCAAAACTGGCACAACTTGAAACCCGCTCATCAAGTATGACCAGCCAAAGGTATAGCGCGGCTCAGACAACAGAGGATCGAGCCCAACCATGGACATCGCAAGCCCAATCAGACCGGCGATCCATCCCTTAATCACTAGGTCTTCGCTCATCAAAGTGCCAGAAAGCAAAATGCCGAATAGGGCAAGCAGCGCTTTCTCCGGGCTTGCGATGTTCTTTGAAACCAAAAGCAACGCCCAGACGAAAATCAAAAGCGTGATGGTCCCGATAACTGTGCCAATAAAACTGGCCGTTGTGGTCAGTCCGAGTGCTTCGCCCCCTCGACCCGCTTTGGCCAGAGGGTAGCCATCCATGGCCGTCGCCGCGCTGGCTGCCGTGCCCGGTATATTCAATAGAATTGAGGGGTAAGAGCCGCCGTAGATCGCGCCAACATAGGCTCCGAGCAATGCGATGAGTGAATAGTCGAGCGGGATTTTGTTGCCGAAGAAACCTGTCAGGATCGTCACCGCCAAGGTTGCCGTCAGACCGGGCAATGCGCCGAACGTGATGCCCAGGAATACGGATGCGATCAAATACAGATAGGTCAGCGGGTCCACTGCCAGGCCCACGAAGGCGGCCCCAAATCCAGCCAGTTGCGAAAGGATAAAGTCCATCCGGTCAATCTTTCCATAGCGGACGAAGCGTCACGTAGTAGTGGTATTCGATTTGCTTGAAGATCAGCCCGCCGCGCGCGGGCACGTTCTGCCTGAAAACAAAGGCCATCGCGCAAACAAGGATGAGCGGGGCAAGTATTGCCACCAAAGGAACGTACCGCAAAACGGGCTCAGAGGCCACTTTGGTCAACACTACAAATGTGAGCGAGACCCATAAGGCCAGCGTAAACCAATCATCACCGTGTGCGTTCCAATCCGCCTGCGCGGGAAAAACAGCAAACGCAAACAGTCCAGTGGAGACAACAGCGATACAGGCAACCAAAGCACGCCGAGCATGGCCGCCGTAGTAGCCATACGTCAAAGCTGTAATCAGCAAGCCAGAACACAGAATGAAGTCGACCCTTGGAACCAACCCGACGACATATGCTAGAAGGATCAGGCCTATTGTTGAAGCTCGATAGGCTTCCGACTTGTCCCACCCGATCCCCAACGCACTGAGCGCGTTTTCGGCCCCACCAGAGCGGATCGAAATAGCCAGTAAAACGAAGGACAACGCAAGCAACCCACCGAAGATGAACAGCGGTACAATTGCAGCCGAGTTGTACCAATCCGACCCGCTTACACCTGCGCGGTTTTCACCCCAAAGGGGGATGTCCGACGTCTTCCAAAGGAAAAAGACGGACACCGTTATCAGAACAATCGACGCCCAAAAATCGCGCGCCCGCATGAGCAGTGTTTCGTCAGGTTTGTCCATTGCCTGCCTCCTGAGGGAAAGGGCGCGATCAAGCGCGCCCTTTCAAAATTGATCGGATTAGGGCTTCTCGATACCCAGCGAGGCCGGATCGACCGTTGCAGCACCAAGGTCCTGCAAGGTATAGGCAAACGTAGCTTCGAGGTTCGCAAACAGCTCTTGAGCCTCTTCACCGTGCTGACCACCGACGTCGTAGTTGTTTGCCGCAGCCCATTCGGCGACAGTGTCAGACGCAATAGCCTGCTCGAACGCATCGCCTAAGGCAGCCTTAACGTCATCCCCGGCCGAACTGTGAACCGCAAACCCGATGGCCTGTTTCAGCGGCAAATACTGATCGAGTCCGTCATAGATGCCAAAGGCAGACGGAACTGTTGCCCCTGCGATCTGCGCGTCATCGGGCGTCAACATCGCGAGCGGTTTAAGCTGACCGCCTTCGATCAACGGCGCCTGTTCAGCCAGTGACGTCACAACCAACGCAACTTCACCCGCTATGGCTGCTTCCTGCCCGGGCGCTGAGCCTTTGTATGGAACAAACTTGAATTCTGCACCGGACCCTTTTTCGATGGCCAGAAGGTTCAAGTGGTGGATCGAACCTGCGCCCGAAGCCGCGGCTGGAATAGTGCCCGGAGCAGCTTTCGCGGCGTCGACCAGTTCTTCCAGAGTATTGTAAGGGCTGTCCGCCGGAACCGAGATCAGATCAGGTGATCCGCCAACAATGAATGGATACCAAAAGTCAAATTTCTTATCCCAACCACCCTGCACAGCAGCGGTGACATTCGATTCAGACAGACCAACCAGTGTGTAGCCATCGTCTGGTTGGTTCATGACGTAGACCATACCGTTGGAGCCCGCGACACCACCTGTTTGATTGATCACATTGATCGAGACCGGAAGGTGTTTTTCCATCTCGGCCATGATCATACGGTTGATCGTATCCGTGCCGCCACCGGCCCCCCAGACCACAGCTGTGGTAATGTCACGATAGGGGTAATCCTGCGCAGCAGCTGCGCCTGCAATTCCGGTCGCCATCACAGCTGCGGCCACCAACTGCCCTAGCATTAATTTCATTTCCAAGTCCTCCCAAACAACATCGCGTTTATTATTGCATTTATTTGCGTATACATTAAAGAATGCGTTGTCAACGGACTGTAGTGAAGGCTGCGATCGCGCTATGAATGCGAAACAGGAAGGAAGCGGGGCAAAATGAAAAAGACTTACGATATTGCAGTGTTCCACGGGGACGGGATTGGCCCAGAAATTATGGGCCCCACGCTTGAAATCCTGCGCCAGCTCTCGCTCAGCAATCCCAGCTACGACCTGGCGTTTACAGACGCGCCGGCAGGAGCAGGCCACTACGCCAATACTGGAGAATCGTTTCCGGCCGGATCACTCGAAACTGCCCGCAATGCTGACGCGATTCTGCTGTCTGCAATGGGCTTGCCGGACGTTCGATACCCGGACGGAACTGAGATTTCGCCGCAGATTGATCTTCGAAAGCAACTGGGACTTTTCGCTGGTGTGCGACCTGTAAAGGCAAGCAGCGGACAAATGACCCCATTGGCGCTGCCTCCCGGAAAAGAGATCGACTTTGTGTTGATACGCGAAAGCACTGAAGGGCTGTTCTTCACCCAAGGCGCTGGCGAAGTTTCCGAAGACGAAGCACGAGAAACTCTCCTGATCACGCGTGAGGTGTCCGAAAAACTGTTCCGTTTCGCGTTTGAGCTCGCCCAGAACCGCAAAAGAACCGGGCGCGGCCAGGGGCGAGTTACATGTGTCGACAAGGCCAATGTATTTCGCGCCTTTGCGTTCTTCAGATCAATGTTTGATGCAGAAGCCGCCCAACATCCCGAATTGCGGGCAGACCATGCTTATGTTGATGCCACCGCTCTGTGGATGGTTCAAAAACCTTGGGAATTTGATGTTTTGGTCACCGAGAACATGTTCGGAGACATCCTCTCCGACCTTGGTGCAGGTCTTATGGGGGGTCTTGGACTGGCTCCGTCAGCGGATATCGGGTTGAAACACGCTGTATTCCAACCCTGCCATGGTTCCGCACCGGACATTGCGGGACAGGGAATTGCCAACCCTTTTGCGATGATCCTGTCCGCAGCAATGATGCTGGAATGGTTGGGTTTGACCCATGATCACCCAGGCCTGTCCAACGACGGCCAACGATTGCGTGAAGCCGTGGAAAAGGTGACTGCGAACGCACAGAACCTGACGCGTGACCTAGGTGGCACCGCCGGAACGCAGGATGCAGCCGCATCGGTATTGGAAGCACTACGGGCATGAATACTCGACAAACCATCAGGGTCGCTTGTGTGGGCGCAGGATATTTCAGCAGGTTCCACTACGAAAGCTGGTCCCGAATGCCCGGAGCGGTTCCGATTGCATCCTGCAACCGTGATATCAAAAAGGCGAAAGAAACAGGACTTGCCGCTTACGATGATCTGTCACAAATGCTGGAGGCGGAAAAACCAGATCTCGTGGACATCATCCTTCCACCTGTAGCGCAGGCCGAAGCCATCCGAACGGTACTGAACTCTGGTATCAAGTGGCTGATCTGTCAAAAGCCATTCTGCATGTCTCTGGATGAAGCGGAGAAGATCGTCTCCGAGGCTGAAGCGGTAGGCGCAACTATCGTCGTACATGAGAATTTTCGCTTTCAGCCTTGGTATCGTGCGATCAAGGTGACGATGACCGAGGGTCGAATTGGAACACCTCTACAAGCGACTTTCCGGCTTCGGCCCGGCGACGGACAGGGACCACGAGCCTACCTTGACCGGCAGCCGTATTTTCAGGACATGCCGCGTTTCCTCGTTCATGAAACAGCAGTTCACTGGGTAGACACGTTCCGATTTTTGTTCGGTGCGCCCAGCGCAGTTTATGCGGACTTGCGCCAAGTTAACCCCGTTATCGCGGGCGAGGATGCAGGTTTCATCCTATTTGATCACCCCAACGGCTTGAAAGCCCTGTTCGATGGCAACAGGTGCCTTGACCACAGTGCCGAAAACCTGCGTCAAACCATGGGTGAGGCTCTCATCGAAGGAACCGAAGGATCACTGGTTCTTAACGGTGACGGTTCAGTTGAATTCCGTGCTTTTGGAAAACAGGAGCGACAGCAGATTTTACCTCCGAGCGATCATGATGGGTTTGGAGGAGACTGCGTGCACGCCTTGCAAAGTCACGTCGTTTCAGGCCTTGTAGAGGGCACGCCGCTGGAAAACACGGCTCGAGACTATTTGGACGTGATCCGCATCGAAGAGAACATCTATCTCTCGGCTGTGGAGGGACGAAAGATCAACTTGGAGACGCCGTGAAGGGTCAGGACGCAAAAACTCTTTCCAATACCCAACGCGCTGTTAGGGATTTGCGACAGATGATTCTGTCTGGCGAACTAGCAGCCGGAACTGACCATCTGGAATCGGAACTCGCCGAGACCCTTGGCATGTCCCGCACCCCGATACGGGAAGCTGCGCTGATGTTGGAGAGTAAGGGCTTGCTTGAAATGCGGCCCCGAAAGGGCGTGCGAATACTGCCTGTTTCATCAGATGATATGCGTGAGATTTACGACATACTGACGGAACTCGAGAGTCTCGCAGCACAGCGCGCTGCCGAAGCGGGCTATTCAAAAGATGAACTGGCGGTACTCGCCGGATCAATTGCAAAGATGGACCAAGCCATCGAAGCCGAAGATCTTGAAGCCTGGGCCGAGGCAGACGAGTTGTTTCATCAGGAGCTCGTTCGGTTGGGCGGCAACAAACGAGTCGAAGCGATTGTTGCCATGATGAGCGACCAGGTGCGCCGCGCGCGCGCAACGACATTGTTCATCAGGCCCCTGCCCGTCAAATCCAACGAAGATCACCGGGTTGTTTTTCAAGCGATTAGTGAAGGTCGTCCAAATGCCGCCCGTGAACGTCATCGAGAACACAGGCTGCAAGCACAGGCTATGCTTTGCGGGATACTTGAAAAGCATCGGCTTAACAGCCTCTGATCTTCTCGCATCCGGTCGTTAATCAACTAAGATAGCTGCTTATTTTCGGCACAAAAGGCGCTCCGAATGCCTGTCTAACACGGCAGTCCGCCGTTGAGTCTAGCTGTTCTGATTTACTTTTTTCAGGTCACTCAACCAATCACTGTATCGGTGGGGTTGCAATAGTACGATTTCGCATTACTTTAGTTCGATATCGTACTATTGGAGAGTCAAGATGCCAAACCGAAGACGTTTTCTCAAGATTCTAGGCGGAGGCACGATACTGGTGGCAACGGGCGCGGTTGGGTTCCTCGCTACACGCACGCCGCATGACGCGCTGGCTCCGTGGACGCCAAAACCGTATGACGACCCACGCAAAGCCGCCTTGTCCTACGCAATTCTCGCCCCCAATCCACACAACTTGCAACCTTGGCTGGTCGAGTTGGTTGGGCAAGACACGGTACGTATCCACCGTGATCCTGATCGCGAACTTCCGGAAACCGATCCTTACCACCGCCAGCTCTTTATTGGCCTCGGCGCATTTGTTGAGACACTGGTCCTGGCGGCAGGAGCACAGGGATTTGATACCGAAGTCAAACTACTGCCAGATGGAGATTACGGACCTATCGCAGAAGCAGTGTTTGTTCCCGGCGGAGCACCCGATCCGCTCTCAGATCAAATCCTCAAACGGCATTCCAACAAGGAACCGTACACTGAACAGCGCCTCTCAGCCGACCAAGTGTCTACGCTTGGCAACTATGCAACCTTGATTACCGATGAAGATCTGGTGGCGCGTATTCGAGACCTCACGAAACGCGCTTTCGAAATCGAAATGCGAACACCCCAGACCCTAAAAGAATCCGTCGACCTCATGCGGATCGGGAAAGCAGAGATCAACGCCAACCCGGACGGGATTGAATTGCGCGATCCCATGCTGGAAACGCTGCGACTTACCGGCCTATTGGACAATGAGACCCTTAAGAATGTTGACCACCCAGGCACTCAGTCTCACATGCGAGGCTACTTCGCTATGCTAGACGCGACGCCGCAATACGCAGTCCTCACGACAGCTAAAAATACGCGAAGCGATCAACTCGAAGCCGGACGTCAATTGATGCGTTTCTACCTGAAAACAACTGAAATGGGCTTAGGCGTTCATCCAGTCAGTCAAGCCCTTCAGGAATATCCTGAGATGGCTGATGAATACGCTCTTGCGCATGAGCTTCTTGCGTCACCGGGCCACACGGTGCAAATGTTGCTGCGTTTGGGGTATGGACCCGAGCCAATTGCCACACCCCGCTGGCCTCTGGAGACACGAATTCTGAATGAAGCCTGAAGATGAGACCAACGCAGTCTACCGGTTCTTCACCGAGGTCGGGATCATCAACCAGCTGATCTCGACCAAGCTTGAGGCGTTCTTACCTGGCAGAATGACCGCAACCCAATTTGGCATATTGGGTCACCTGGTCCGGCGCCCCGAGGGGGAAACGCCACTACAGCTATCGAACGCGTTTCAAGTGCCCAAGACGTCGATGACGCACATGCTCGCGAGCCTTGAAAACCATGCCCTGATTACCCTTGAAACCAACCCCAATGACAAGCGTTCGAAAATAGCCCGGTCCACGCCACAAGGCGCGGAGTTTTTGAAAGCTTGTACCGAGCGGATGTCGGAATCCCTGGCTCCAGTTTTGTCCGAACTCGGGTCAGGTCCGTTTCAGAATTCGCTACCGAATCTGACGCTCATACGCGAAGCTTTGGATAGCGAACGGGACTAGGCAAAAACCAGTGTTGGCCAGAATACGAAACCAAATTCTCAGAACATCATGCAGTCTCCGCCCGGGGGAAGCGGCGGTGATCCTTCAGGCAAGGTGGGCGTGTAGTCAAATGTCACAATCTTCGCGCCGCCGTCGAATGCTACAAACAGTTGGTTAGATCCCGGCCTAATGGCGATGCCTTCAGGGTCAGTTCCGAATTCCAAAAGGCTTTGCTGGGCGAGCAATTGGCCATCTGCCGTGAACTCATACAAGCTGTTTGACCCTTCCCAGTCATCAACAATCAACATGTGACCTGTGCGTGGGTCAATGGCGATGCCCTGCGCCTCACTTAAGGGGGGAGAGAGCTTCATGGTATCCAACCTCGCCGTCAAAGCACCCTCTGAAGTGAACCAGGACAACCGTTCGGGGTCATCTTCTACGGTCACGATCTGCCCCTTCGCGTTGATCGCGATCCCCTCGGTGTCTGCGAATCCGCCGTCCAGTTTGAAAGGCGCTCCGAGTGGCTCTCCATCTTTGGTGACACGTTGAAGACTGCCGATACCATCGCCCAGCAACAAGTGATCCCCTTCGATAGCAATTGCTTTGATACGGAAGAGATCGCTGGATATTCGGCGCAATTCATCCCCTTGCAATGTAACGAGAATGGCCTCGGGCCCTTCATTCGCAATCCACAACCCGCAAAACGTCGGATCGTAGTCAAGACTTGCGGGTTGATTGAGCTCATACCGCCCTGTTTCGCGAAGCTGCAGTGCCGTGGCCGGGGTCGACACAGCAAAAATTAATAAGGCAGTGGTCCTCACAAACACTCAGGATGCTCCTAACTGAGTTAGAAAAGTGGGGCGGTGTCGTGACGGGTCAATACAAAGAACGATTGGTCTCCTAACAACAGAGGCCATCACATTGCCTCACCAGAGGAACGGAGAACGCCAAGAATCGGCCCAAGGTCGCGTGAATTTGAAATATCCATCGACACAAACCAAGGCGATGAACTGGTGCAGTTTCTTGCATCGCAGCGGGACAGGAGGTTCCCTACCACGCAGTACTTATAGACGAGTCTGTCGCGTCACCACTCTCGGCATCGAGTGCTGTTTGGCTTTGGTGCTACCAATTGCAGAATTCGATCTGCCTTAACCAAATTCACAGACAATTTGGTGTCGAACCCCGAAACGCTTAAGCTTCGGCGATCAATGTGCCCCAACTGGAAAAGCCACCGTCTGTCTCGCAGATGATCGTCTCCATCCCGGTTACCGCATCGTTCCCGAAATAGCAGTCCGCAAACGCACCAGTGCCAACAAATGATAGAGTCAGGGCAACAAGCCCCAAAGTTGCAATCCTCTTCATGATACTCACTCCTTTAGATGAGCTTCATGTGGGAGTTGTCTTTTGCTGAATGTATTTTGCTTTGATTAAGTTACTTTAATTTAAGACCGTCTGTGGAGTTGTCTCTTCGGAACGCAGCACGCTGCAAATGTTTGCTCAGAAAAGACAGGTTCAGCATCGAAAATGAAGGAACCGCACATCCGCGTCGAGGCATTGGCACAACTCGATCTCAAGCGGTCTCAAGCAGACCTATCTGAATATCACAGCCCTCTCTTTGGAGATCTTCAATAGAAACCAATCTCACTGACATCTACGCGGGCCTCGTGATCGCGCCCGAAGGCTACAACTCCAACTGAGGTAATTTCGTCAGCAACGGGAATAGCGCGCAATATGGCACCAGAAGCCTTGAAACCTGACAAAGGCAAGTGAACGTCGGTCCATTCGTCGGAAGTTGCGAAAGCGGCCTGATAGTATTGCCACGGAAGCACCGTGCCGCGGGTTCTGAGATGAACGAAATATTGCTCACCGTTCCCCCGTACCAATAACCTGACGCCTGATACACCCTCATCTGGTCGATCAGACAACTTGCGCCGGAACTGGATGAAGCCGCCGTTGTTTTCCGTACTGACCGTTCCGGTCAGCCGCGCGAATGCAACATCACCTTCCGAACGAAACTGCACTTGTCCTGAGGAAACACCTCCCATGACGGTGTCGGCAACGTAGTCCCAACGCGTCTCCGGAGACTTGGAAAAGTCTTCAGTCAGTTTTTCATCAGCCTGAGCCATTGTGCATCCAATGATAACAAGACCTGAAACAAGCCCAATGAAGTTGGCAAGCATTTTGTTCCTTCTCAGTTCAGTATCGCAATGGAAAGGTTCAGCGCCATGGCAAATGCGACCCATGCAAAGTACGGCAGGAAGGCCAGCGTAGAAACCCGATCGGAATTCCTGACCTGAACGATGAACATGACGATCACAGCCAACAACGCGACAATGACCACAAAGGCAATCCACGGCCGTTGCAGTATGAAAAAGGCTGGGGACCACAAAAAGTTCAGAACCATCTGCGCCCACCACAGCTTCATGGCGGTCGAGCTTCGGTCTGCTTCGAACTGGCGCCAACCTACCATAGCGATCAAGACATATAGCACTGTCCAAACTGGCCCAAAAATCCAATTTGGTGGATTGAAAGCCGGCTTAGCAAGCTGCGCGTACCATTCGCCGGGTGCGGTCAGTGTCCCGATCAGGATGCCGCCTCCCACCATGAGCGCAAGGAATGCTATGCGGATTAACCAGTTCGACATTTTGGGATAGCTTTCAGCAGTCCTGTGTCGCCACGTTCACAAATGCTTCGGAAGAGAAGGTCGCAGTACTGGTCTCATCCGCATCGGTAAATGACACCGTGGCGCCTTCGATCTCCGACCCCGTTACGGTGATTTCGCGTTGCCCGATAGTATCATCGACATCGATGGTAAAGGCGAGTGTGTCCCCGGCTGCGAGGGAGGCGATCTCAAGTTCAATTGTATCTTGCCCGTCCACGACCCCTGGGATTTGCCGCAGAGCATCCGCACCCTCAACGAATTCGAGAGGTTGGAATACCTCCACGCCAGCACCCTTTTCGGTAACGTCGAAAATCAGACGTCCGGTAGATTGCGACAAGTCAATTTTGAGGGTCGAGGCTTCTACTTCGCAAGCTCCGACATTTGTCAAAACAAAACGGTCCTTGGGTGCGCCTTCTATAAAGCGAATTTGTACACCAGCTTGAAGGGACGTGGCTGCAAATAGTCCAACGGTGGCCGTAAGAATACTCTTCGAGAACATATTTATCTCCTAATTAAACGGTTCTTGATAGATACGCCTCGGCGGGTTTCCTGGATCAGACTTATACCCTTTGACTATCGTGGTTTAGCAGACAGCAGCTTTCGAAGTTTCATGCTCTGCAGTTAGAACGGCGAAGTCAAAACATGCCATTGTCATTCTCGCTGTTTGCTGGAACTTCCTGAAGAACGTCCCAGTGTTCGACAACCTTGCCATCGGCATCCAGGCGAAAAATATCGATCCCTGCATACTCGAGACCATCAGGCCAGATTTGATGGCAATGCAGAACAACGTGATCGTCTTCAGCAAAGGCTCGTTTGATATCCACACGCTTTCCCGGGTATTCGGCGGCCATGCGCTCAAAATAGTCAACAAAGGCTTGCTTGCCGTCGCCAACATGCGGGTTGTGCTGCGTATAGGTTTCTCCAACAAAGGTTGCGATGGCCTCGGTTGGTCGACACGCGTTGAACATCATTTCGTAAAAAGCGATGACGTTTTTCTTGTTTGTTTCGAGGTCCGGCATGCTGATCTCCAAATCGACGTTTGTACCGCCCAAAAATGTTGGTCCGAGTAATTCTTGGAAGCAACCCGGCAAGGATCGCAATCACTAGTCGGTAAGAGGTTACGTGTTTGATTTTGCGTTCCGACTTTTTCGAGGGTTTGTCCCTTACTCGGGTTCTTCAAAGTCTATATGAATATGATTTCCATCAGGATCGGCCACATGGATTTGGACCATTCGGGCGCCTGGGACGTCAGTCTTGCGATACTGGATATGACTCGAGGTCAATTTTTCTTCGAACGCGCTCAACCCCGTGGCTGAGAGTGCAAAATGCTCGAGCTTGAGCTTCACTTCGGAGCCGACACTTGGCGTTCCTTCGTGCCCCACAAGGTGAACCACCGCGTGATCACCCGCATACAACCAAGCTCCGGGGAACGGAAAATCAGGGCGGGCCCCGAGTTTCAAACCCAGGACCTCTTCATACCAAGTAACCATCTCAGGCAACCTTGTGGTCACGATGTTCACATGATCCAGCCGCTCAATTCTCATCTAAAACCCCTCAAGCACGAGCTTCCCTTTAGCCTTGCCGCTTTCAAGGATAGCATGCGCTTTCATTAGGTTTGTAGCATTGATCCTACCAAGTGTATCGGTTGCTGTGGATCTGATCTTTCCATCATCTATCAACCCGGCGACCTGATTCAGGATTTCGCTTTGACGATTCATATCTCCAGTGCCAAACAGCGACCGAGTGTACATGAACTCCCAATGCAATGAGATCGATTTGGATTTGAACGGCGCGATGTCGAAGGCCTCAGGATCATCGATCAACCCAAAGCGACCTTGGGGCGTCATTGCCTCTCCGGCTTGAGAGGCATAAAGCTGAGAATGGTTTGTCGAATAGATGAAATCCACGTTGTCGATAGCGAGAGCCTCGAGTTGTGTGCCAAAAGGTTCCGCGTGGTCGATGACATGGTGTGCGCCAAGCTCTCGAACCCAGTCTTGTGTCTCGGGTCGGGACGCAGTTGCAATAACCGTCAAGTCAGTAAGAGCCCGCGCCAATTGAATGGTGATTGACCCGACACCACCTGCACCACCAATAACCAGCAACGTATTGGTTCCACCGGGCACGGCATCTTGGACTCGCAAGCGGTCGAACAGCATCTCAAAGGCAGTAAGCGTCGTGAGCGGCATCGCCGCAGCCGCTTTCGCCGGTATGGATTTTGGCGCGGCTCCGACAATACGCTCATCCACCAGATGAAACTCGGCATTGGTTCCCGGTCGGTTGATCGCCCCGGCATACCAAACTGTATCGCCCGGACTGAAAGTCTCAACCGCTTCACCAACGGCTTCGACGACGCCTACTGCGTCCCACCCCAGAATATCAGGTGCTGGAACCGCAGGAGCACGTTTTTGCCGAATTTTCGTATCAACCGGGTTCACTGACACGGCCTGCACCTTCACCAACAAGTCATTCCCCTTCGGCGTCGGTTTGTCGGCCTCGAAGTCGATCAAGGCGTCCGCCCGATCAATCGACCCTGTCTCACGGTATCCCACGGCTTTCATAGCGTGCTCCTTTGTCCGGCTCTGTATCAACCGATGATTGTCATCTCATTCAACGTGAATTCTGCAACGGCACCCTCTGTTGCTTCCAAGTAAGCCGCAAGGTGCTGAGCACCCATGTGGGTTTGCCAAAGCTCCCGGCTTTCCCAGTTTTCGTAGAATACGAAATGAGCCGGGTTGTCGTTGTCCTGGTGCAGGTCATAGTTAATGCAACCCTCTTCGGCACGGGTTATGTCGATGAGCTTGATCAGCTCGGCCTTTACGAGGTCAATCTTGTCGGGGTTGGCTTTGATGTTGGCGACGATTGTCAGCTTGGCCATTGAAATAGATCCCTTGTGTTCTTGAGTGATGCGCTAGATTTACGCCGCAGTCCCTTCGGGATAAATAGGGCAAGATCGAACATATAATCCGGAAAATCCGTTTAATGCTTTTAGACAATCTTCGCTTGTTTCTGACCATAGCCGAGAAAGGCAGTCTTGTGGCCGCGGCGCGCGAGACAGGGATGTCGAGCACGACAGTATCCGAGCGCCTCGCGACCCTAGAAGCACACTACGGAGTGGTTTTATTCAACCGAACCACCCGTTCCATCAGCCTGACTGAAGAAGGCCGGTTACTAGCCGACGGTGCAAAAAGTGTACTCAGTGAGGTTGCGGACTTGGACACACTTGTTCGGCATGGTGCAGAAACTCTATCTGGTCCAATTCGCATAAGCGCGCCTATCGATTTGGGACGGAGCTTTGTCTCCGAAGTTATTGCCGAATTCACCGAAGAGAACCCCGCCGTCTCAATCGAACTGTCCCTCTCGGACGGCTATGTCGACCTAGTAGGCCAGGGTTTTGACCTCGCCGTTCGCTTCGGCAACATAACAGACAGCTCGCTCAGATTGCGAAATCTAGGAAGCTACCAACGGTTCGTATGTGCGTCCCCAGGTTACCTAGCCTCATTCGGAACGCCTGAAAAACCAGAAGATCTGTTAATCCACAACTGCTTGGTCATGAGGTTTGGCGACATGATCGACAACGTTTGGGAGTTTGGATCAGGACCAAATGCCCAGCGCGTATCGGTAAAGGGAAATCGAATAGTCAATGATGGTTCACTCATCCGCGATTGGGCGATTGCAGGCCATGGGGTCGTATTAAAGTCGGAGCTGGATGTCGGCGACGATGTTCGATCTGGCAGACTTGTTTCTGTTTTGCGCGACTTCCTGCCACCGCCAAAACCTTTACAAATGATGTTTCCGCCTAGCCGAGCCCAACCACGCCGCATAACGGCGTTGGCCGAGCATTTGCGTCGCAAGTTTGGTGTGAGTTAAGACCGCAGGGAAAGTCACTAATCTGACAGCAGCTGTGTTTGCTCAATGAATTTCAAAGTCGCCTGTGCCAGCTCTGTGCCAGCATCTTCTTGAATGAAATGCCCCGCTTTAGGCACAACGGTATGGTTTTGACCAACTGCCCCAGGGATCGACTTTTGGAACAGTTTGTCTACCCCCGCCATGACCCTGTCATCTTCTCCAAAAATAGTCAGAAACGGGGTGTTTAGGGTCTTGAGGGTTTCCCATGCGGCTCGGTTGGCTTCAGAAGCTGGATTGTCAGGCGAGTCGGGCACCAGCATTGGAAACTCTCGAGCGCCTGCCAGATAGCGCGCGTCCGGGAATGGTGCGTTGTAGGCTGCGACCTCTTCCTTTGAAATCTTGGATGTAGTGCCGCCAAAAACGATACGGCCCGAATTAAATTCCGGCACGGATTGCGAGTATTCCCGCCAAGAAAGAAATGCGTTGCCCAAAGGCACGTCACCGGTGGGTAAGGCCGTGTTCGCAACAACCACACTAGAGAACCGCTCGGGCATACTCGCAACCAGCCGCAAGCCAATGAGTCCGCCCCAGTCTTGGCAAACCAATGTGATGCCCGTCAGGTCAGCTTTCCGCAACCATTCGGTCATCCAGTCCACATGGCGTTGGTAAGTGTAGTCGGATCGCTCAGTGGGCTTGTCCGACCGGCCAAACCCAATCAAATCAGGAGCCAGAACTCGATGGCCCGCATCTTTGAATAACGGAATCATGTGCCGATACAGGAAGCACCAGGTTGGCTCTCCGTGCATCAACAACACTGGCGGTGCCTGCGCCGGTCCCTCGTCCAAATAGTGCAGTCGGAGAAGACCGCCCTCGGTATCATCCACATCAAGATAGTTCGGGCCAAAGTCGAAATCTGGCAATCCGTCAAACTGGTGGTCCGGTGTACGAAGGAACTTCATCGTGAACTCTCCAAAATTGCCGACGGTCTTGGTCCAACAACAGTGATGGATAAAACTAAAACGGTCCAGTTCCAGCGAATACCGACTTCAGGTTTGGTTGAGTTGGACGCATTGCTTCGGTCCCTCGCGGCGGAGGTTCTTTTTTGCAGACGTCTTGAATCTAACGTTCCGACAAAAATTTGGTCTCAAAAACCCTATATTATGAGTTCATCTGTACGGATCGCCGAGAGGCGGCTCAGAAGAAAATCGCAAGTCCAGTCATTGAGACAACCAAGAAAAGCAGAGTCATGATACCGCCCGAGCGAACAAAATCGACCACCCTGTAACCTGCTGGGCCCATGATCAACGCGTTCACCTGGTGTGTTGGGATCAAAAATGAGTTGGACGTTGAAATTGCCACGGTGAGAGCAAATACAGCCGGGTTTCCACCCGCCGATACAGCAATAGAAACTGCTAGCGGCACCAGCAGAACAGTTGCACCCACATTCGACATGACCAACGTGAACGCCGTCGCCAAAACGGCGATTCCTGCTTGCAACGACCAGATCGGCCACCCCTTCAAAAGGGCCAACACATGCGCTGCAATCCAATCCGCAGTGCCGGTGTTCTGAACCGCCTGCCCCAACGGGATCAGTGAAGCGAGTAGAAAAACTGTGCTCCAACTTATCGACTCGTAAGCCTCATCAATCGACAGCACCCGGCTCAAAACCATGCCAACAGCGCCAACTAACAGGCACAACGACAAGCGCAGGTCAGAAAATAGAATTAAGCTCAACGCTATCAGGAAGAAAGCGAGCGCCCATCCGACCTTGTGTGGCCGCAACTCTTCCTGGGGAAAGTCCGAGGTGACAACGACGAAATCCCGGTCTGCCTTCACTCGTGTCAGACGGTCCCACTGCACGTGCACCACACACGTGTCGCCGGCTTGCAAAGGAACTTGCCCGATATGCGTAGCTGAATGATCTTCGGTCTCAACGTGGCTTAGTGTTTCTTCGCCACGCTGAATGGCCAACAAAGACAAACCATGTGTTTGGCGGAGACGTAAATCGATCGGAGTCTGGCCGATCACCGAAGAACCGGGAGGAATAACAACCTCGGCCACCCCCGATTGGGTCGCGGCGAAATCGTCTGCAAAGACATCTAATTGGTGCAGGATCTCCAAGCCGTAAGGCTCAGCAAACTGGTGCTCAACCACCCGACGCAGGCCAAGCACGGCAAGCCGCGCCGGGGCTTCGATCTTGGTATCAGCCATCGGCGCGATGACCTTGTGGCCGCGATAAGATGTGCCCAGAATGTACATGTTATGGGCGACCATCAGATCCGAAAGCGTTTGCCCGATGATGATCGAGCCTTCAGGGACACGTATCTCAAACATATCGGCCCTAAGCCCGTAGGTGTTTTCGACATAGGCCTGCATGGACCGCGCCGAGCTTGCATCTTCTCCACGCTCCCGCTGCGCTGGAAGGACCCAACGACCAAAAAGCACGAAGTAAAGCACCCCTGTCAGCACCAGCATCACACCGATGGGCGTGACTGAAAACAACCCAAATGTCTCCATTTGTTGGTCAGCTGGAAGGGATGAGTTTGCCGAAACAATCAGGTCATTCAACAGGATGAGGGGCGACGACCCGACCAATGTAATCGTACCACCCAGGATAGCGCAAAAACCCATGGGCATCAGCAACCTACTCATCGGGATTTCCGTACGTGCCGAGATGCGGCTCACAACAGGCAGAAAAAGCGCAGCTGCTCCGACGTTCTGCATGAAGGAGCTTATGACACCAACCGTTGTTGATATGATTGGGATAATCCGAGCCTCTGTCGTGCCACCATTCTTGAGGATCAAGGCCGCAACCTTTGACATAAGTCCAGTCTTATCGAGCCCAGCCCCTATTATCATAACTGCGATGATGGACATCACAGCGTTCGAGGAAAAACCTTCAAAGAGCCTAGAGACATCGGCAAGATTACCTAGCCCTGGCAGATAGCTCAGTGCGCCAAGCAGCACCATTACGAGAATTGCTGCGACATCGATCCGAATAATCTCAGTAACAAAAAGTAAGACCGTGAAAGACAATAGACTCAGTACGGCTATCATTTCGTACGTCAGTGTTGGTAATTCCATATCGTACTCCCAACCTAACGTTACCTGAATAGCAGCAAATGCGAAGGACCAACTCTGCGCCGAAGGTAAGGCCAAAGTCCATCAGGCCGGCTCACACAACTGGTTTTCTCGGACATGGACAACTGGTTTTCTCGGACATGGTATGTGCTGAAACCTGGATTTCGCCAACTTAAAGAGACGCTGATGATAAACTCAAATGCGCCTCTTAGTCACCGCAATCGGAGGGAAGCAGTCCATTCGCGGACGTGTGATAAATCCCAGCTTCCAGAAAAGTTATTGCCGTAACCGCGAAAAGAGCGCGCCCAAACCGGCGCGCTAATTCTATTTGCTATTGCATGTCACCAAGGAGTTAAGAGTGATGCATCACTCTGCGGCAACCGCTTCCTCTTCCAGTGCCGGGTAGTCGGTGTATCCTTTTTCATTCCCGCCGTAGAGGGTCGTTTCATCCAACTCATTCAGCGAGGCGTCTTTCTCAAGCCGACTGACAAGATCCGGGTTGGAAATGAACGGTCGGCCAAAGGCCACCAGGTCGACGGCTCCGATCTCAACCGATTCAATCGCCATTTCGCGGTCATAAGCGTTGTTGCCCATTTTCGCACCGTCGAACAAATCATAGAGCGCCTTGAGATCGCCACCTTCAGGAATATCGCGCGGGCCGCCGGTCTGTCCTTCCACGAGATGGAGATAGGCCAACCCATAACTATTCAACAATTTGATCGCATGCGAGAACGTCGCCTGTGGGTCACTGTCGGAAATGTTGTTGGCGTTGGAGAAGGGGCTGAGGCGGACACCAACACGGTCGGCGCCCCATACGTCGACAACTGCGTCCATGACTTCTTTCAGGAACCGTGCTCTGTTCTCGACAGGACCACCATATTCGTCTTCACGCTTGTTGGAATCGTCCCGCAGAAACTGATCAATAAGATATCCGTTGGCTGCATGGACTTCGACACCGTCAAAACCAGCCTCCTTGGCATTTTCTGCGGCCCTCCGGTAGTCGTCCACTATGCCAGCAATTTCTCCGATGGCTAGAGCACGCGGCTCAGATGTTTCAACAAACCGCTCACCATCAAAGGTCTTGGCCTTTGCGCCAATCGCGGATGGCGCAACAGGGGCGCCGCCATCCTGCTGCAAGCTGTGATGCGAAATCCGGCCAACATGCCAAAGCTGGATCACAATCTTGCCGCCCTCAGCATGGACGGCTTCAGTCACTTTTTTCCAGCCGTCGATCTGTGCTTGGGAAAAAATGCCGGGTGTCCATGCATAGCCTTTGGCTTGGGGCGAGATTTGCGAAGCTTCCGTGATGATCAGACCAGCACCCGCCCGTTGCGCGTAGTACTTGGCCTGCAATTCATGGACGCTGTCATCCTCGGCTCTTGCCCGGTTGCGGGTCAGTGGCGCCATGACAACGCGGTTTTTCAGTTCAATTGCGCCAGCTTTGATGCCGGAGAACAGTTTTTCATCAGCCATTGCTGCTTCCTTCTTTGGTTTAGTTCTATCAGACGGTTTTGGACTATTTGGTCCAAAATTAGGTTTGCGATTACTTAATGTTTTTTTTGATTTCAAAACATTAAGTTAGGTGGAACTAAGGTGATATCACCAACCGAGCTTGATTCAGAGTTTGCGATATCTGCTCCGCGGGAACACCCGCCTTGCGCAAAGCTAAAGTACCGATTGCAAGGGAGGCAAAGGCGCGCGCCTTGTCGAGCGCCTGTCCCGGATCCGAAGGCTCAAGCGCTTTCGCAATAATCTCGTCTATACTCTTCAAATGGTGACGCCCGAGAGCCGCGACTTCCTCATCATGAGGAGCAAGCTCCGTAAGGCAGTTGATCAGCATGCAGCCATCACGACCGCCTTGCGGGTTCGCCAAAGCTTCCATTATCGCACCAACGGGGTCATCTCCGCCCGAGTCTGCGACCTCACGCAGAGTTTTCAAACCACGCCTCGAATAGTGGCTGAGGGCTTTGTGAAACAAAGCTCGTTTGTTGCCGAAAGTTCCATAGAAGCTGGACCTGCTCAAACCCATGGCCTTGGTCAAATCGTCCAAAGATGCGGTCTCATATCCCTTGTGCCAAAAAACGCACAGGGCTTTTTCCAAAGCCTCGGCTTCATCAAAGCCACGAGGCCGACCCAGGCCAACAGGCGAATTGTTGTCGCCAACTATAAGAGTATCTTCGCTCATGGTTTGGATTTGGAATGGTCGGTCCAGGAATTCAAGGGACCCGTCGAGGATTCTGGATTAATCAGTCCGAATTGCAGCCAGCGACAGTAGTTTCTTAGGTTACTAGAAATACCGGACCCGCCCGTCGCGCTCGCTATATGGCTGATGTACGCCAAAACTGCCGACGGAGACCTATGCGTTCCGGAGTTGATTGGCCACGAAATTGGACAAACCCAATCAAACATGACCGTAGTAGTCGCGAGAAACGACTGCTGAGTAGGCACAGTACAGCAAGGTCCCCCAATCGAAAATCGGCAGGCCAACCTCGCGCTGTGCTGCACGAGAAAACGGTTGCATCCCTGTGCATTCATAAACGATGGCGCCGACATTCGGATCGCGTGCCACGAGTGCCTTTGTCGCTTCGACCATCTGTATTTCGCAGCCTTCGTAACGTGCGTGCAGCTCTTGCGGGCGTTTTTCCGGATCACAGAGTTTGTCGAACTCGGTCACTCCCAGCTCGTCCTGGGCTCCGCCAATGATCAGGTTGGAATTCGTATCAATACCGACGGCTTCGAGGTGGCGATTCGTCAGGAAGCGGCGTTGGGCACACAGGATCGCCACCTTCTTGCGGCTGCCGATCAGTGTCTGGGCAAATGGCACCTGTAGCAGGCTGGACGTGAACACCGGCACGCTAACGGCGTTGGCGACCTCCTGCTGGAAATAGGCAAAGTACCCACATTCTGCGGCAATGGCACGACACCCGTATCTTTCCAACCGCTTTGCGGATGCAATGATGGGCGCGCGAACTGGTGTCTTGCCCTGGTCCCAAACCAAGGTCTTGTTGCCGACGTCTGTGGCGATGTCGTACTGGATTGGAAAGGGAAACGCGCTTGGGTTTCGCACGTCACCGGGGAAGCCCGGATAGGCATCGTCCAGAAGCATGACGCCAAGGCCCATCCCATAGCCCACATGGTTCTGACGCACGTGGATATCTTTGATGCCGGGGTCACGGGGTGAATAAAACATTTAGTTAGGCCTTTTCGTGTCAGGGCATTTTGGCGGGCCAACATACAGTCGACCCGCCCCAGTCTGATCAGCTGTTGCGTTTGAGGAAGTCGACCAGCAGGGCCGAGATCTTCTCAGGCTGGTCTTCCATCGAAAAGTGGCCGCAGTCCTCGAGCACATGCAGTTCCGAGCCGGGGATGGCGTCGTTCAGCTTGTGGGCCCACGCAACCACCTGCCAGGCGTCATCCGCGCCCCAGATTAATTGGACCGGACGCTCACCGAGCTCGGCGTAGCGCGGCGCGACCTCATCGGTGTGCTTGGGGTCGTAGTGCGTAACTTGATGCTGAAAGAAACTGCCCTGGCCTACGGGACCACAGATGAAATCGAGGTAGGTTTCCATCGAGGTTTCGGCGAGACGTTTCTTGTTCTGTACTGTCGAATACAGCCAATCCCGGAAATGCTCACGGTGTTCTGCATCCGGCGCCTTGATCAGCTTCTCAAGACCCGCTTGCATCTGTTCGTGGGTGCGCTTCGAGGGCCAGCTGTCAAAGCTCACCACGTCGATCATGGTCAGCGTGCGGACACGCTCAGGGGATTGGATGCAGAACCGCTGGGCGACACCACCGCCGATGTCATGGGCGATGACATGCAGATCATCCAGTACCCAGATATCGAGCAGCCCTTCAAGGATCGGAACTTGCCCGGTGACCGAGGTGTCGATGTTAAGATCGCGTGGACGTTCCGACAGACCATACCCGAGCAGGTCGAATACGTGCACCTTGTGTCCGACCTCGACCAGCGAAGGCAGGATGTTGCGCCAGATCCAGGATGAGGACGGAGTGCCGTGGATGAGGACTACAGGTTCGCCTTCACCATGCACGCCGTGGGCGATGCGATTTCCGTTTATCACACAGTGTTGGTCCACAAGTTGGATCATGATTTTTCTCCTGCTTTGGTGGGCTGGTCGGGCAGCTATTCGGGATGATTTCAAGGAAAGGGAGCGCAGGACCGGTCAGACGCTCCAGGCAAAGATGCCGTAGGCGCCGGCGGCAATGTAGAAGCCCTGCATCGTCGTCCAGCCCCACATCCGCTTGCGCACCGCAAGGGTGAAAAGAAGGAGCGCCGACAACAGGAAAAACACGAAGGAAAGCACCTCGTATCCAGTGTTGGAGGCGATGAGCAGGGAATAGGCGATGGACAAAAAAGGCTCCACCCCACTCAAGCGATTTGTTTGCATCGGTTGTCATGTTTCAATCCGTTTTATGACTTTCCCTGATTGTAATTTCAGAGCAATCAATCTAACAAATGAATGATTGTCATGAATCTATAATATATACGAATGGAGTCATGCCATGGCTGAACGGCTGGAAATAGATGGCCTGCGGGCGCTTCTGGCGATCTCGTCTCATGGGGGCGTCACCCGCGCGGCCGAACATCTTGCATTGTCCCAACCGGCGGTCAGCCACAAGATCAGGCGGCTGGAAAAGGTGCTGGATTGCGATCTTCTGGCGCGCCGCGCGGGCGGACCGCTGTTCACCGAGGCGGGTGAGCGGTTGCTGGGATATGCACAGCGCATGATGGATCTGCATGACGAGGCGCTGGCGGCATTAGGTAAGAAACCACTCAAGGGTATGATCCAATTGGGCATGACCGAAGACACAACGGGCGGCGATGTGGCCCGTATTTTGGGCCGCTTCACCCGGCTACACCCGGAAACCCAAGTGCGCACACGGATCAGCCAGAGCCTGACCCTCGCAGATTGGTTGGAGGCCGGTGAAATCGACGTCGCAGTCATGCAGGTCTTCAGCCGCGATGTGCTTCCTGACGATCTGGTTCTCTATGAAGACCAGTTGCATTGGATCAAATCGCATGACCTTCCATTGGACCTGTCGGTCCCGGTGCCGTTTCTCGCCTTTGACAGCAACTGTTTCTACAAACATTGGGCCAGTGCCGAAGGGGCGCGGGGTGGGCAACGGTTTGAAACGGTCTTCGAATGCCCCAGTGCGGCGGGCATCCTATCGTCCGTGCGCTCGGGGTTAGGGGTCGCGCTGATGAACGGGCTGCACCTGTCGCCTGATCTGGAGGTTGTCGAAGATATGTTCCCCGAGCCGCCTTCCATCGCCTATGTCGTGCGAACTCGCCCCAAGAACCGGAATGATGCAGTCAAGGCGCTCATCCAGGAAATCTCTCGACAGGTTAGAAATGCAATTCCCCTACGCGTTGCTTGATGAACCGGCCCTGGCCTCTATCGAAGTACAAGCAGCCCAAATTCTCGATGAAATAGGGGTAGAGTTGCAGGGAGATCCCGGCAGCCTCGACGCTATGGCGTCGGTCGGGGCGCGGATTGACGGGGAGCGCGTGCGTATCGACGCTGACCGTCTGCGCGATCTGATTGCAGATGCGCCCGCATCCTTTATCTGGCAAGGGAAAACTGAAGCGGCTTCAGTAACGGTCGGAGGCGACCGCCAGGTGGTCGTCCCCTTCTATGGCCCGCCGAATGTCCGGCACGCGGACGACAGCCTCCGCCGAGGCACCCTCGAGGACTACCGCGAACTCGTGCGCCTGTGCGATGCTTCGCCGGCAATCGACAGCACCGGCTTTCAGCTTTGCATCGCCCACGACGGGGACGCGCTCGTGCCCTACATGGAGCTCGCCCGCGCCCACCTGGAGCTTTCGGATAAGCCGATGATGGGCACCGTCCTGTCCGAAGACGCCCTGCGCGAGGTTGCCAACGCGGCTGGGGTCAAGGATACGGTCGAAGACTGTCGGTTGCTTCATCTGATCAACCTGACGCCCCCGTTGGTCTTTCAGGCCAATCCTTTGCGCTGCCTGCGTGCGTCGGCCGAATTGGGGCAGGCCAGCCTCGTTGCCTCTTACATGATGATGGGCGCCACGGCGCCGGTGACCGTTGCCGGGGCGCTGGCGCAGGGGCTTGCGGAAATCATGGTTGGTCTGGCTTTGACGCAAGTCTATCGCCCCGGGGCACCGGTAGTGGGCGGGATCTTCGCACCCCCGTTTTCGATGCAGTTCATGGGTCCGATCTTTGGAACACCAGAATCTCACCTGGCCCAATTGGCAAGTTGCCAGTTGGTGCGCCGACTTGGGGTCCCCTGCCGTGGCGACGGTTTGGTCACGTCGTCCAAGATCAATGACGCTCAGGCCGGATATGAAGGCGCCAGCGCTTTCGGAGCATCTTTGGCCGGAGGAGCCGACCTGATCTTGCACGCAGCGGGTTGGCTGGAGTTTGGCCGGACCGTCGGTGTTGATAAGTTCGCTTCTGATGAGGCGATCCTGCAGGCGCAGCTCTCAAATCTCCAAAGCTGCCATTCATCGGGATGTTTCCAAACGATGGCTGTAGGCCGTTAGTTAAACTTTACAAAACCTGGTGTCTGCGCGTTACAGACCTTCGCGAGAATCCAAGTAAAAGGCCTCATGGAACCCAAAGTCCCTTAGGGAGACCCTTTGCGGGATTGAGCAACACAAATGGCCGTAACCGCAACGACTTCGCTAAAACTGATTGAATTCATCGCAATGGCAGACAGCCGCGCAGCGCAAAAGCTATGGGCAAACTACGCAGACATATGGGTGCGCATAAATTTGCACGATTTGCGAAAAGCGTTGCATGAATAGTCACAGCGCATGGATGTCGAACGGATCGGAAAAACCTTTGATCCTAGTGCCGACAAATGTCTCCAGCACATTAGCCATTTCCAAGAGATCACAGGTTTCTTGATCAACCAGAATTCGACTTCCAGTTTTCTGCGTTTCTGCTTCCAGGCGAGCAGCAAGGTTTACGGTCGATCCGATACAAGTATACGTCGCCCTGTTGTCTGTACCGGCATAACCAGCGACGACTTCTCCAGTCGCTATTCCGATACCGATTTTTAGGTCACTCTTCCCTTCTGAGCGCCGTTCGAGATTTAATATCTCAATCATGTTGTGCATTTCATGCCCTGACGCCACTGCACTTTGCGCGGAGTTGGACAGCGGCTGCGGAACTCCGAAAAGGGCCATCAAACCGTCTCCCAACATCAGGCTGACAATCCCGCCATTGCTGGCAACAGCCTCGAACATCAACGTGTAGAAGGTGTTGAGCAGGTCGATTGTTTCCTCGGGAGCGAGATCTTCCGATAGGGTCGTGAAGCCGCGAATATCACAGAAGAGTACCGAAGCGTTGGCACGTTTGCCGCCTATCGCAAAGCCAGATTCTTGCAGGTCTTGTGCAACCTCTGTTGTCGCAAAGCGCTCTAGCAGCCGCTTTTGTTCGTCCCTGAGTCTTTTCTTTTCAAGGCCGCTGGAGACGCGCGCACCGAGAAGTGTCTTGTTGACTGGTTTTGGCAGGTAGTCTTCAGCGCCCAATTCAATGCACCGCACGACATTGTCCAGACCCTCAACAGAAGACGTTACAATTACCGGCAGATCGCGCAGGTCGGTGTCGGATTTGACGGCTTCCAAAACCTGAAAGCCGTCCATTTCCGGCATTTCGATATCCAGTAGAAGCAAGTCAAACGGCTGGCTAGACAGCATCTCCATAGCAACCCGGCCGTTTTCCGCGACCGATGCTTGGTGACCCAAAAGCTCTACGCTGCGCGACAAAAGCAAGCGGTTCACCTTGTTGTCGTCGACGATGAGCAAATGGCCGGGAGCGTCAGTCATCAATCAGACTCCGTAAAGCCGTGGCCGCAGTGGTGAGGGCTGTCTCCAACGCCGTCGCATCTTTTAGGTCTCCAGCCTCGGGCAGTTCTCCAAGCTCAACTTTCTTGGCCAGTTCGGCAAGAGCCGTCGCACCAAATGTGTTGGCGTTTGACTTGATAGAATGCGCAGCACGCCGGTAACGGTCGGCATCGGCCGCAGCCGCAGCCGCTTTCAATTCGTCAATCATGCCGGGCGCTTCGTCGAGAAAGGTGTTCACAAGTTCGGCTGCAAATTCTTCGCCTGTGGCGTCTTTAAGCTCTGCCAAGATTTCATGATCAATTGGGCTGTCTGTCATGGATCACCTTCTTATTCTTGGGGAATTTAACAGGGCTTCGACAAGGGCAGGTACGCGGATCGGTTTGGTGATATAGTCGTCCATCCCTGCATCCAGGCACATCTCACGGTCCCCCTGCATTGCGTTCGCGGTCATCGCGATAATGCGAGGACGACTTCCATCCGAATGCGCTTTGTTGATGCGGCGAGACGCTTCAAGACCATCCATCTCGGGCATTTGCACATCCATGAATACGACATCGTATGTTTGCCGGTTGACGCTTTCGACTGCTTCAACACCGTTGCTGGCCAGATCAGCGCGATAGCCCATCTGCTCTAGCAGTCGCAGCGCAAGTTTCTGGTTCACCAAGTTATCTTCGGCCAGCAAAATCCGTAACGGATGTCGCGTCGCCAGATCCGGATCTGTTTGAGGTTTGTCCTGTGGCTTGGACGGCTTTACTCGCACCTTTTCAGTCGCGAACAGTGTGACCAGGGTGTCGAACAGGTGGGATTGGCGCAAGGGTTTGGCGAGGTTGGCAGCAAAGAGCCCATCCTCCAGATCTGCTTCACGCGGACCAAGTGAACTGAAAAGGATTAGCGGCAAACCCGGCTTCTTGACGCAAAACTTTTTAGCAAGCTCTTCTCCATCAATTTCGGGCATATGCATGTCGAGAATAGCCAAATCGAACTCGACGCCTTCTTCTAGTATGCTCAGCGCCTCGAACGGAGACTCACAGGTCGTGGTCTGCGTGCCCCATTTCTCGGTTTGAAGAGACAGGATTTTACGATTGGTGGCATTGTCGTCCACCATCAAAATTCGTTTGCCTTCGAGTTCAGGCTGAACGCCGACAAGACTGCGAGAAGACGACTTAACGGGTTTCGCAGGTTTTGCCTGAATCTTGAAAATGAAGGTGGAACCGCTCCCCTCGCCATCGCTTTCAGCCCACATGGTCCCACCCATAAGTTCGGCGAGGCGTTTCGAGATCGCAAGACCCAGACCAGTGCCGCCATATTTCCTGGTCGTTGAACTATCTGCCTGACTGAAAGACTGAAATAGTCGACTCATGCCTTTTTTGGACAGGCCGATTCCGGTGTCTCGGACTTTAAACGTCAGTTCGAGCATTCCCTGTACCTTGGAAGATTGCTCAACAGACAGAACTACTTCGCCGCTTTCGGTAAACTTCACGGCGTTGGAAAGAAGGTTTAGCAGAATCTGCCGTAATCTCGTTAAATCGGCGCTAATCGCCAGCGGCAGCGCGTCATCGAACTCATAGGCCAAATCGAGTTGTTTCTCGGCAGCCTTGCCGCTGATTAAATCGAGTGCGCTTTCTACGCACTCGCGCAGGTCAAACGGATGGTTTTCGATATCCATCTGTCCGGCCTCAATTTTCGAGAAGTCTAGGATCTCGTTGATGATCCCCAAAAGCGCATCGCCGCTATCGCGGATCGTATTGGCATAGTCACTTTGTTCTGCATCCAACTCTGTGTCCATCAACAGCCCGCTCATCCCGATAACGGCATTCATGGGGGTTCGAATTTCGTGGGACATCGTCGCCAGGAAGGCGCTTTTTGCTTCGTTTGCTTCCTCAGCAACTTTTCGCGCCTCTTCAGCCTCGCGGAATAGACGAACATTCTCGATGGCAATTACCGCCTGGTCTGCAAACGAGTAGGCGAGGTCGATCTCATCTTTGGTAAAGGCGCCAGCTGTTTTCCGAGCGAACACCAATACACCCAGACACGCCTTGCCTTTTATTAGTGGCAGCAACAGAGCCGCGCGAACGCCATGCCGGTCATACGTAATCTGCTCGAACGGCGAGAGTTCGAGCGTATCCCAATCCGGAAGGTGGAGCATCTTCTTCTCATGAAGAACCTGCGCGGGAAAGCTGGACATTGGATCCGGGTCGATAGGGAAACTTTGGTTTCCTTCAAGGGTGGCAACACCGTCTGCACTCACCCGCGCGAGCACCTCGAACGTGTTACCTTGAGCGGTCATGGCCGCAACCATATCAGAGGAAACCAACCGCACACCTGCTTCTGCGATTGCTTCGAAGACTGGCTTGATGTCGTCAGGAGACTGGCTGATCACCCGTAGAACGTCCGCACTCGCAGTCTGACGTGCCAGGGAAGCTTGCGTTTCATTAAACAGGCGAACGTTTTCCAGCGCGATGATGGCCTGATCGGCGAAGGACTCGGCGATGGCGACTTCATCTTCGCTGAAAATTTTGGCAGTTTTTCGGATGAACACCAAGGCACCGAAGCATTCCGTCCCGCGCATCAGAGGCACTGTCAGCGAAGACTTGAATCCTTTCCTGCGGATGATCTCTTGATCGCGTGGGGGTAGCTCATCGTAACGCCATTCGGGCAAATGCAAGGTCTTGCCGCTCTTGATTGCCCTTGAGGGCAAATTGTCTTCGGGATCAATTGGCAGGCGCTCGTTCCATGTGATTTCTTCGACACCATCAGGTGTCGCAGCAGCGATCTGCCAAAGTTCAGTCTTGTTCGCCTGAATAGCAATCGACAGGTCGCAATCTATGAGGGTCGTTGCCAGTCCGACAATCTTTTCAAAAACCGGTTTGGTATCTGTTGGGGACTCAGAGATTACTCTTAAGACATCCGCGCTTGCGGTTTGGCGCGCGAGGGCGGTCTGCGTTTCGTTGAAGAGTTGCGAGTTCTGAATTGCGATTATCGCCTGCGACGCGAAGGTCTCCATTTGCTTGATTTGTTTTTCGTCAAAAGCGGCCGCCGTTCGGCTCCCCATGCTGATAACGCCAATTGTGTCACCATCACGGATCAGTGGCACGGAAAGAACGGATCGATAGCCTTCGAGATTGGACTTGAGCAGCGGATCATAATTGGGGTCAGCTTGAGTGTCCTCAACATAGTCAGCCCTTCCATGCAAAAGCGCACGTGCTGTGGCTGATGTTTCCCCGGGTTCAAACGGATGCACCTTTAGAAAATCCGCGAATTTGGCCGATACATTGTGTCCGGCAAAATAATGGTACTTTCCATCTTCGGGTGTCTTAAGCGCCACGAAGGCATCCTGTAGGCGGCAAATGCGGGACGAAACGGCCAGCAATGCTTCCAGTACAGGCTCTAGCGCGTCAGGAGACCGGGAAATAACTTCGAGTACTTCGTTTGTGGCTTTTTGGTACTCTAACGATTCCTCAATTTCCGCCGTTCGGGCTGTCACCTCGTCGAAGAGGTGCGCATTTCCAAGCGCTATGACCGCTTGCGAGGCGAAGGTTTCAACCAAAGCTATCTGCTTGTCTGAAAACGCCCCAATTTTCGAATGAGCAAGTGAAATCACACCCAGCGTGACTTCATCCTTGACCAGCGGAACCCCTAAAGCTGAACGAAATCCGGCATCCAGTGCTTCTTCTTTCCAGGCATAATCCGGGTCGTGCTCAAAATCTTCAATGTACACCGTTTTGCCTGTTAGCGCGACGCGTCCCGTGGTTGTGCCCTTGTCTGGTACAAACACCTGACGGTTTATAATGTCGTTGTGTGCCGCGGCGGAATTGTGGGTCGCAGCAACGTCATAAATTCCGGTTTCTTCGTTTAGAAGTGCGACGTAAGACGCTTCGGGTTTGCAGATGCGAACCGCCACTTGCAAAATAGCTTTGAGAACTGGATCAAGTTCATTTGGCGAGCGTGAGATCACTCCCAGCACTTCAGACGTGGCCGTTTGATAGTCGAGCGCTTCTTCAACTTCCGCGGTGCGTGCCTGCACTTCTCTGAACAACCGGGTGTTGTTTATGGCTATCACAGCCTGGGATGCGAATGTCTCTAACAGGTTGACCTGTTTTTCACTAAACGCCCCGGGCTTCCGGTGGGCCATGACAATAACACCAACGGTCACGCCATCGCTGACTAAGGGAACGCCGAGGGTGGTGAGGTAATCACCGATCTCCGCCGCCACCTTCCATGTGTAAGTTGGATCCTTACTCGTATCTTTTATGTAAACAGTCTTGCCGTGAAGAGCCGTGCGGCCGATGCACGAGCCTTCCTCTGGAGCAATGGGGTTGTCTGACAAATAGTTAAGAAACGCATCGCTCACGTTGTGGGACATGGCCACACGGTACAACCCATCGTCAGCATCCCGCATTGCGAAGAATGCATACTCTGGGTCGCAGATACGTGAGGAAACTTCCAGGATTGCATCCAGCACACGTGGAAGATCGTTGGGCGAGCGAGAGATGACATCTAAAACCTCTGACGTGGCAGTCTGGTATTCTAGTGACTGCACGACTTCGGCAGTGCGTTCCTCTACTTCCCGGAACAGGTTGGCATTCGTAATGGCGATAGTGGCTTGGTCGGCAAAGGTTTCTAATAACTGAATCTGTTTGGTGGAAAATCCCGAAACCTCGATTGATCCGACCGAAATCACACCTACGACCTCGCCATTCTTAACCAATGGGACCCCGAGCACGGACCGATATTCCCCGACGCCGCTGTCTTTTATCCAAGTATAAGAGGTCTCGGTTTCAATATCTTCGATATAGACAGTGCGTTTCGACAGAATGGCTCGCCCGCTTACACCGCTTTCATCAGGCGAAATAGGGTGCGCTCTGACATAATCGGCAAAGGTCGTGTCCTGCGTGAGTATCGCATGAACATGAAAAAGCTGATCGTCGGGGTTCAGCATCGCAACATAAGCATCCTGCAATTCGCAGATGCGAGAAGCTTCTTTGAGGATAGCGTCGAGAACAGGGGCCAACTCATTTGGTGACGCCGAAATCACCCGCAGCACTTCAGATGTAGAGGTCTGGTATTCCAACGCCTGCGTCACTTCCGCCGTGCGATCCTGGACTTCGCGGAACTGGCGGACGTTCTCCATTGCGATCACGGCTTGAGCCGCGAAGGTTTGAACCAGTGCCACGTCGTCGTCTGAGAAAGGTGCAACTTCACGGCGGTATAGGACAATTACACCGAGACCCACGCCATCCTTCATCAACGGAACTGCCAGAACCGAGCGGGCTCCTTCAATCTCAACCATCTGAACCCGTTTCGGGTCACGATCCCGGAAGTACAGGGGATCGTCCGCGATATCGTCCTGGCGAATGACCTCGCCATCGATCATTGGTTTGATCGCAATTAATTCCGTGCGTGTCAGCGGCTCGACGAAGTTTTTGAGCGCTTCGTCAAAGTCGGTTCTTGCGCCGATATTGGCCGGGATCGTTGCGAGCCCGCGTTCATTATCAGCGACACATAAAAACGCGAGCGGGGCTTTGCACAAACGGCTGGAGTTTTCGAGAATGCTTTGGAACACAGGTCTTTCGTCGTCGCGGCTACGGCTGATGACCTCGAGGATTTCTCGCGATGCTTTTTCACGCTCCAGTCGTTCCTGAACCTCTCGAAACTGGCGCGTGTTTTCTATCGCTATGACTGCGTGTTTGGCGAACTCTTCGATGAATTGCACGTCGGGATCAGAAAACGGGCGCACTTCGCGCCGGCTAACCGCAATAGCACCTATCGCCTGTTCCCCCTGCATCAGGGGCACAACGACCCGTGACCTGATGCCTTCGACCTCGACCATTGTAACAGCAGTAGGATCACCCGAGCGGTAGAACTCTGTGTCGGCGATGTCCTCGACGCGTACAACCTTGCAATTTCGTATCGCAGCCGCCGCCGTGACCGACCCATCAAGAGGCCACTCTTCCCCCAATTCGACGTCGGTCCTATCATGCCCCCATGCACCGGCCAATTGAATGTGGGTTCCCGCAGCGTTGACCAAAACCAGCGCCGCCTGATCTGCGTCACAGATTTCAGTGGCCTGCTGAAGCACGGCTTCAAAGACTCGTGCGTCATTGTCCCGGCTTTTGCTGATAACACTTAGAACCTCCTGCGTCGCCGCTTGGCGTTCTAGCTGAGTGTGCAGCTCTTTCATTTGACGTGTGTTATCGAGGGCAATGACGGCTTGCGCGGCAAAGCTCTCGACCAAAGAAATCTCGTCATCGTAAAAGGGTCGCACTTCGCGCCGGTAGATCCCGATGACACCTACGGGGTCACCATTTGCTGACATCAAAGGAACCGTTAGAAACGAACGAACACCTTCCTCATCAACCAGTTGCCGGCGCCAGGGATCCCCGTTGATGTAGTGTTCTGTCTCGCGCAAATCGACGTTGTGAATGACGCGCGCTTCCCGCACGGACTCGGCAATTTGTAAATTTGAGTCCAGAGACCAGCGATCCACGCCGACCTTATATGTCGCCAATTGATCACCAAAATGGGCGGCGTATTCCAAATGCGTTCCTGCCTCATTTAGCAGGCTCAACGTGGCCACATCTGTTTCGCAAAGCCGGGCCGTGTTTTCCAAGATCGTCTTAAATACCGGCGCTTCATCATCCCGAGACCGACTGATCGTCTCCAGAACATCACGCGTGGCACCTTCACGCGCCAGACGCACCTGCAACTCACTAAACTGGCGAACATTTTCAATTGCGATGACCGCTTGCGCGGCGAAAGTTTCAACCAGCTGGACCTGATCGTCGGAATAAGGTCGCACCTCATCCCGTGCCAACATCAGGCATCCGATTGCACTGCCACCCACTTTCAATGGAACAAAGAGATTGCTCCGGCACCCATGCGTGTCGACAATGAGCTTAAAGCGCTCATCGCCCGATTTGTGATAATCGGTGTCGCCCATATCGACAACACGTTTTGTCTTACCGCTGAGAATAGTGTCAGTCACAATGGAGTTGCCTGGCTCCATCGTGTATTTGCCATCGAGCCAGAGCTGTTGAATATCCGGGTGTAAATTGACGCTTGCAACCAGTTGCTGACGAGCATCCCCTTCTTGCCCGAGCACCAGACCGGCAAAAAAGGCATCACACAGATCTTTTGCCAGCGTTACAATCAGGTCGCATACTGGCTGGATGTCATCCTTGGTCTCGGAGATCGCTTGCATAACCCGCGCGGTGGCTTCGAACCGAGCCTGCTGATCATCCGCGCTGAGCCCAGAGCTTTGCGCAGATGACGACGCTGAGTCAGCAGTCTCTGTTGATGCCTTCTTTCCACCCACCTGCGTTCGTGCCCCCACGCAAACTAATGAAACACACAAGACCGGAGTTTAGAGGGCATACGATAGAAGTCACAGTGTTTCTTTCTGGACAGTATCCGCGACTGAGCAGCCTCTTCTGCCTAGTGCATTTTTTTCCCGTTAGGATAGCTACGATAATGTGAGCGAATTCCACCAATAGGTATAATAATTTAGTACCCGAGGGACAGTTGCGGTCCTTTGATTCAAGACCATTTGCGTTGCATACCATTTTGGTCGCGTCGAAATCGGGTGCGGCTACAGCAAACCTCCTCTGTTATTGAATATCAATTTTTGCGGGCCTTAAGATTCGGGTATCGGCGTTGGTTTATCGACGCCTGAGGGCTCTATTTAGGATCTCCAAAAAGGTAGGAAGGCTTAGGTATGAAGCGGGTCGCCTCGGTATTGGTTGCATTTTTGCTGGCGGGATGCGTTTCGACCGTGCCTCCGCCATCGGCACCTATCCCAAATCCCGGTCGCACGAGCGCCCAGGTAAATTCACAACAGGCACAAGCTAGATTTCGGCAGGTTGCCTCTCGAATTGAGCCCGTTGCTGAAAACGAGTGTCGCCGCCAAACTCGGGGCGTGAATTGCGATTTTTTGATCCGCATCGATCCAAACAAAAATGCGCCCTCAAACGCGTACCAGAGTTTAAGCAAGTCAGGACGCCCTGTCATAACAATGACCCAAGCGTTGACACGAGATGTGAACAATGCCGATGAGCTTGCGTTTGTTATGGCGCATGAAGCCGCTCATCACATTCAAGGGCATTTGGCCCAACAGGCCCAAAATACAGCGGCTGGTGCGGTACTTTTGGCAGGTCTGGCGACAATTGCGGGGACTGGGCCGAATGACATTGCCGCAGCACAAGATCTCGGAGCCTTTGTGGGCAGTCGCAGCTATTCAAAAAACTTTGAATTGGAAGCTGATCGACTAGGCACGGTGATAGCCTACAAAGCTGGCTATGATCCACTCAATGGTGCGCTTTACTTTGCGCGCGTTCCTGATCCCGGTGATCGTTTTCTAGGGACGCATCCTCCCAACGCACAAAGATACTATGCGGTGCAGGATACAATGGCTCAGATCAGTCGCTAAACATTTTGAGTTCCGGTCTTCACGGGGTCGCAAAGCCTGATCGCGGCTAAAGAGAGCTTCGAACCCGGGTAAATGCGACGTTCTCTGGGTCGCCCCGCTGACACTCGCCTTGATGCACTCGCGCACAAATGCTGCGCCAGCAATAAGTAATCGTGCATGAGAGCGCCTTTATGCGCAAAACGGTCACTCTTGGAAAGTCGGGATTTCCCCGCCGAACCCAATTCACTTGGGTTACTTAATAGGCAAATGTCCCCTTTCTTCGTTAGAGCGTCGCATCTTGACTGATCAAGTTGCAGGTATTTGTTTAAATATTTATACGCTGTATAATTCAGAGGAAATGAGGACACAATGCCAAGCGGACACATCATGATGGCCATGAGCCTCGACGGTTTCGTTGCAAGAAAAGACCATTCGCTCGATTGGCTGAATAAACAGCCCGCTGAAAACGAAGACCACGGGTTCATCGAGTTTATGAACAGCGTAGATGCTCTTGTTATGGGGACCGGATCACTGCGAACAGTCCTTGGATTTGGTCAATGGCCATATGCGAAACCCGTTGTGGTACTCAGCCGCTCCATGACGAAACAGGACCTACCTGAAAATCTACACGACAAAATTGAGTTCTCCACTGCCAGCCCCGAAGAGTTATGGGGAATCTTTCGCGAGCGCGGTTACAACCGCGTATATGTCGATGGCGGCGCGATCATTCGGTCGTTCCTTCAGGCCGGATTTGTACAAGACATGAAGATTACGTTGGTTCCTATTCTACTAGGTGATGGCATTCGCATTTTCGGTGAAACGGATGGCGATATTGATCTTGAACTGATCTCTGCCACACCTTTTCCATCGGGTATGGTCGATCTGGTTTACGAAGTGAAAAGTATATGACCAAAGCACCAACTGTCGGGCGACCAAAAAAGTCCAAGGAACGTCTATCGAAACAGCTTATCCTGCAAACAGCCCTGCCAATTGTTCAAAAGCAGGGAGCTGATGCGCTTTCGTTTCGGTTACTGGCGGATAAGCTAAAGGTCACGCCGATGGCGGTTACTTACCATTCTGGCAGCAAGCGAAAGCTACTGGCTGACCTGGTTGAACTGGCCTTTGCGAATACGCTTCAGGCCACCTTTGAAAAAAGAGCCAGCGCAAAAGCGCGTAGCATACTAAGTGCCTACTATCTTCGGGCCTTGCCGAATGCCAACCTACTGCGCGCAGTTCTGGAAGACGTCACACTCATCAGCAAAGATCTCTTGGACGTCACAGATAAGCTGCGGGCATGCACGCGGGAAATTGACGATGGTGACGAAAACGATGTGCTTTTGCATCTTCTCATCGACTATACGCATGGCTTTATCCTCTCCGCGTCAAGCGGGAAAAACAACCCGTTAACAATCGATGACTTTTTACGAGGTATTGATTGGGTACTGGCGCGTGCGATCGGCGGTGCGCACGACCGTTCAAAATGAGGCATTGAAATCTTTGAGAATTTGACCGTTCTCGGTTGAACGCCTACGTTCGCCAAACGTTTGAGGCAGAGCGCCTCGCACAAAGGAGATTTTATGAAAGAGACCCGGGTCTAACGCCTGTTCCTGGCGATCCAAATTCAGGAACACCAACATTAACGGGCACACTCACGCGTGATGCTGAGTGCCCTTTCTGTTTTGCTTTCGTACAATCGAGACCTCCCAATGAATGTCTCAATGCACGAGCAACGTATTTTGCCCGAATTCGCCCTTGTCGGGTCCATCCACTCCAAGCGCTTAGAAAACGGAAAAATGGAAGCCGTCTTTTTCGACAAGGCTGTGCACGCGTTAGCGACGGTCGTAAAGTCGAAGCCACGCTGCACCATCTTAGGTGAAACCGCGAGAATGCCGGCGTCGTTGTAGAACCGGCGGGCGATGTCGACGGCGGAAAGCTGCCGCGCGAGTTCGTGGCTGTCAGACGGGTTCCTGCACAAGCGGTCAGCGGGACGTCTATACAGACGCTGCCGAGGTGCTGACCGGTTTTGAGAGCCCAGTTTCAGTCGCTTTGCGGGCACCCGACAAAGGTGCTCAGATGACAGAACCGAGCCAAAAGCGACCCATCCGACATCCGATCTCAAAAGGAGGCTGAGACAAGACTATTTCTGATAATCTTGCAGCCTAAGGTTTCTGATCAACGGCCAGTTCAAGGCAACGAAATGAGGGCCATCATCTAAAAATCTCAGCTATTCGCGCTAGAGAGAAGTACCAGAGCCACTTGCCAAGTCACGACCAAGGCGAGCAAATAAACTATCATTTCAGAAAGCGGCTGGACAACGCTCAGTCCTGTAGGGAGCCTACAATGAAAAAGGGTATGCATCATCAAGATCCTTCATCAGGTTTCTTGGGACTCACGTTCTGGTATCAGTTGGTCGTCCTTGTGTTCTTGACCATAGCGTCGCTAGTCCTCGCCTCCTCTGTGCTGGTTCCCCTGTCTTTTGCCGCTCTCCTGTTCGTTCTTCTCACCGCGACTGCGGATCGCATTGGCAGATTCAAGATATTTGGCGGCACCGTCCCGAAGTGGCTTGCGCATTTGGCCGCAATTTCAATTGTGTTGATCGGCCTCTCGCTTGTGTTGTCGATACTATCCAGTCAAGCCGGCGCGGTTTCGGAAGCGTTTCCGCGCTATGAGGAACGGTTTTCCAGCATAGTCGCAAAGCTGGTATCACTGGTTGGGCAAGACAATTATGCAGCCGCGATCAAAGCTTTGGAGCAGATCAACCTAGCTGGGCTCGCGACAGGAGTGATCGGCTCTGCTGGGGCATTCCTAAGCGCTTTTTTCCTGGTGCTACTCTATGTGCCATTCATGTTGGTCGAACGTGTTCCAATGCGCGCCAAAATCAAACTCGCAATCAAAGACAGGGAAGCCGCTGAAAAAGTTCGTCACGTTCTTGAGAGCACGTCGGACAGCATTCAAAGATATGTTGGCATCAAAACGTTGGTGAGTGCACTAACTGGCTTAGGCAGTTATGCCGTGATGGCATCCGTCGGCCTGGACTTCTCTGAAACCTGGGCCGTTCTTGCCTTTTTGTTGAATTTTATCCCGACAGTCGGCTCTATCGTCGGCGTTGCGCTTCCTTCAATTGTCGCACTGGTACAGTTTGAAGAAGTCGTGCCCTTTCTTGTTGTTCTGATTGGTTGTGGCGCTGTTCAATTCTCTGTCGGCAATATCCTGGAGCCAATGCTACTTGGGAAAAGACTGAATTTGTCGCCATTCATGGTCATTTTGGCGCTCACGTTTTGGACTGCGATCTGGGGCATTGCCGGAGCGTTGATGAGCGTCCCGATCACCGTTTGCATCATGATTGTGCTTTCGAACATACCATCTACCCAGCCAATCGCGATACTGATGTCCGGTGATGGGAAGATAAACAACACTGACGCCGTGAACAGCTAAGCGAGAGACGTTTGCCAAACTGGATGGCAGCTTTTTACCTGACTATATCGTCGAGTGTATGTGTCAGCCCCGCACATAGTTCGAAACACCGTGTGACGTTTGAGTTTAAAGAGAAACCCGAGCTACTTACCGCTTGGGAAAACGAAATTCAGCGCATTTGGTTTAATTGAAACCTCAAAGCGTTGATCGATCATCGGCTCTCCGTCCAAATTCATATGAAACGGTTGGGAGGTTTCCAAAACCATAGATCTCAGACGAGAGCGCTGTACAACACCATCTTTGGGGTCCGAGATATCCGGCAGTCTGCCAAAGGGCAGATTTTCTGGCATTAAACGCTCTGCAGAAAGCACGCTTAAATCGAGCAACCCATCGGACACGTCCGCTTCAGGCGCCACGTCAAAACCGCCACCTGCATAGCGGCTGTTCGCAATCGCGATTGCGGAAATGGAAACGTCATACGGGTCTTCATCATCAATTGAGATTTTTGCGGGAACAGATTTTGCATCAGATAATCGAGCAAGCCCAAACAGCGTGTACGCGAGGCCCCCCAGTCTTTTCTTCATTTCCTTGGGAGTTGTTGCGGTGATCATCGCTCCAAAACCGCCGCTTGCAACATTCACAAACGGACTGCCGTTTATGTATCCGACATCAATTGGTCGCGCGTCTTCCGATGCAGCAACTCGAACAGATGTTGCCAAGTCCAAACCCTTATCACCATACGACCGGGCGAAATCATTTGCTGTCCCCAAGGGAACAAGACCTAGCGAGACAGGCGACTTTGTCTTCAACTTCAAAACAGCACTCGCGACCGAGTTCAAAGTGCCGTCACCACCGCCCGCGATCACCCTGGTTACCCCATCGCCTACGGCTTCTCGAAGGGTCTTCCTCAAGTCTTTTCCTGACCAAGGAATACACACCCTAATGCCAAGCTCTTTTTCCAATGGGCGGACAGCAGAACGCAGATCGGGTCTTGCTGCGGACTTCCTATTGACAATCAGCAGGGTACGTTTGGCCATGGTTCCAGCATAAAGCTCTCGCACGTTGGAGCAACTGCTTTAAAATTTCTAATGGCAGAGGCGCTCAAGCAATTGAAACCTTATTTGTGCTAGCCAACCCCAAATGACGATAGTCAGCTTTCTCCGCATCTCGGAGTATACAAAGCTTAGTAGTGAAGGTCCTCTTCGGGCTGTAAGTAGCTATCCGAAGATCTTCCCTGATACTACAAGCATGCCGCGAACGCGTTCACGTCGCCTCTCAAAATCATTGAGAAATTTTGCGTGTAGCAACCCAAAGAAATTCGCGCCGATTGCCCGAAACAATTCGCGATTCAATCTCGCTCGTGAACTCCCAAGGGAGAAAAAAAAGTCATTTTGCGAGATTCACAAACGAACCCATTTCCCTAGTTTTCAATCCGAACAGCCTGAACATAGAAAGATGATATTGCGCATTTTCTTGAGGCTGCGGGGATCCCTAACGCCTATACAGTACCGTCATCTTGAGCGTCCAAACTCTCGAGTCCAAAAGCTACGTTCCTCAGTTTTCGTGCGAACATGTAACATCAAACAATGCCCTGCTTAGAAGGAACCCGCGTTTCAAGCGAGGCAAGGAAGAATGGATATGTTTGAGAGAACTACTGGAAGAAGCGCTCGAGGCGCATCTGAAGCTTGAAAAGAGGGTACCACCAGAGCAGCCGACGACGAAACCTCAGTTCGAGTCCCGGCTTTTCCTCAAAGAATTCTTTCATCATCTCATCAGCTGTCTCGGCAACAGAGTAGTATGGATTAACTGATGCGGGAAACGCCCGGGATCGGGAACCGTGACTCGGCATATTTGGGTTGAAACCAAAAGCTCTTCTACATAGCGCCCAGCCTGCAGATCGCTTGGCGAAACTCCATCCTTCTCCATCTTTCGTCATTTACAAATTAAAACATTCATTTTATTGATTGTGTATGGGTAAAAATTCATTTTCTCGACGTACTTTCTTACACAACGCCGCGTGTATCGCGGCACTTGGTGTTCAGTCCAAAATCGCTTGGGCAGAGCTACAACTCGGTTCTTCGGCTCAGATTGCAACTATGTCAGACGGGTACCTGTCATTGCCTCCGGAAATGGTCTTCGGCGCCATGCCGAGGGAAGAACTCAGGCAGCTTCTGGACAGCTACAAGGTGGACGCGACCAAGTACGAGCCAGAGTGCAATGTCGCACTTTATCGAGATGGTCAAAACACGGTGCTGTTCGATGTGGGAGCTGGACCCGATTTCATGCCAACATCTGGCAAGCTTCTGGAATCTCTTGAAACTATCAACCTGTCGCCCGAAGACATATCGCACGTGATCTTCACCCATGCTCACCCGGATCACATCTGGGGCGTTTTGGATGATTTCGATGACCTTCTTTTCCCCAACGCCACGCATCACTTTGGCCGCGATGAGTGGGATTATTGGTGGAACCCCTCAACGGTGGATACCATTGGAGAAGATCGTGCTGCGTTCGCTGTAGGCGCGAAGCGGCGTATGGCGGCAATTGAGGATCAGGTCGCGCTTTTTGACGACGGACAAGAGATTCTTCCCGGTGTTGCAGCACGCGCAAGCTTTGGACACACGCCCGGCCACATGGCGTTTGAAATTCGCGGCGGCAGTGAATCCGTGATGATTGTCGGCGACGCGTTGGGAAATCCACACGTAGCTTTTGAACGCCCCGACTGGCCCAGCGGCACGGATCAGGATCAACAGGCAGCCGCAGCAACTCGGAACTCGCTGCTGGATCAGATTTCCCACGAGCAAATGAAAATAATTGGGTTCCACCTACCGAATGGTGGAATCGGCCGGGTCGAAAAGACTAGCTCTGCTTATAAGTTCATTGGAGAACCATAATGATGCGATCGCTGGCGATTGTCTTGGCCCTGGCCACACCAGCTTGGGCAAGTGAGAATATTGCAGACCAATATCCGAAAAGTGTGCTGTATTCCAAACCGGTCGAGTACATCCCCGGCGTCTATTCCGCCATTGGCGCAACCGCACCGCCGACCTACGAAAACTCTGGTCATAACAACAATCTCAGCTTCATAGTTACCGGAGAGGGCGTGATCGTCATAAACGGCGGCGCGGCCTATGTGCTTGCTGAAGCGCTTCACCAGGAAATTCAGTCGATCACGGATCAGCCGGTTAAGCTTGTCTTCAACGAGAATGGCCAGGGGCACGCGATGCTTGGCAACGCCTACTGGTCAGAGCTCGGCGTTCCAATTATCGCCCATTCGGATGCTGCGGCTGAATTTGAGGAATACGGCCCTCAGATCCTTGAAGGAATGCAACGGTACAATCAGGACAAGGCGGAAAGAACGTTTCTGGCTGGCCCAACCGAGACATTCGAGGATGAATACGTAGTTGAAATGGGTGATTTCCGGATTGAGGCCAAGTATCTCGGGCCGGCCCATAGTCCTGGCGATATCTCGATTTGGCTACCGAAGCAAAGCCTTGTCATCGCGGGTGACATGGCGTTTCACGAGCGCATGCTGCCGATCTTTCAGGAAACCTACACGGCAGATTGGCTTGAGACTTGGGACAACGAGTTCGAAGCTTTGGGAGCCACATATGTCATACCCGGCCACGGTCATCCGACAAACATGGATCAGGTGCGCCGCTATACACGCGACTACCTGATCTATCTGCGCGGCAGGATCCAAGAGCATATGGATGCCGGCGGCGATCTGGCAGAGGCTTACTACGTCGATCAGTCACCATATGCCCATTTGGACACGTTTGAGGAACTGGCGACAAAAAATGCCGGGCGCGTTTTTGAGCAGATGGAATTCGAATAGCTCAGGACGTTTGTGGAACAGGCATTCGCCTCAATAACCTATGCGTGCTGATTGCTCCAACCCACATGAAGAAAACGGCAAGCCATGCCGTCAATGACAGTGCGGACCCTCCGGAAAGCCCTGCTCCCACGGCGCAACCTCCGGCCAGCATGGCTCCAAACCCCATGAGGACAGCTCCAGCAAGGTAGCGCTCCATCGGAGTATCCGGGCCAAACCGTTCGATCTTCCACTCCCCTGCAGTTAAGGCCGCGCCTGCGGCACCAATTGCTACGCTTGGAACGAGGCCGATACCGAAGGACAACACAACGCTCCTCTCCGCAACTAACGCCATCAGTGTATCCGTGGCCGGTCCGGTAAATGTTATAGACGACACGGGCACGACGTCAAAAGATGCTTGCGCGATCGCAAAGGTCATCATCCAGCCAAGCGCCACAGCCACGCCAACGCCTGCGGCTGTTATGATTCTGACAGGCACGACTCTCCGGTGGAATGCGAATGCAATTGCCGACACCAATCCCAACGCTGCAACGGCTGTATAAGCCACTGGCGAATAACCAAGTATTTCCGAAAGATCTCTCGAGGCGCCTCCTGAGACAGTCCAGATCCCGGAAAGCAATTCGCGGGCGGGACTAAGAACGCCCGTGTAAGCAGCCTGAGCCACCAAGGTTAAAACCAATCCTGTAATCAGCGCGCGCAGATTACCGCAGGAGGCCAATACCAATAGGCGAGATGCACACCCACGCGCAAGAACCATGCCAACGCCGAACATCGCCCCGCCAATTATTGCGCCGCTAAGGCTGCCCGTCGACGCGATCGCGCGTGTCTCAGAAAGGTTTAACCACTCAAACGCGACAAACGCCTGTACTAAGGTGAGCGCAGCGGTGAAGGCGATCAGCCAAACCGCCAGGCGGGGACCAAGCTCGCCTTCGGCGACTTCGATGGTCGACGCTCGCAAACAAAAGTGAGACTTCTGAGCTGTCACGCCGAACAAGATACCGACAATCGCACCGGCAAATGCCAAAGCGCCAGGGTCTCCCAACAAATCGATGAGCCTTTCCATCAAAAGAAACTCTCACTTCGTTGCTTGCGCGTCCATGTCCTCGGTCAAGTTGTCATTGTCACTGCGCAGCCATTGGCCTGCGCGCCAATTGGCATTGAGTCCACAACTCACCCAAGGCAGATACCAGTCGATCCACGTCTTCCGTGGAATGCACTGGCGAAGGTGTAATCCGTAGACGTTCCGTTCCCTTGGGGACGGTTGGATAGTTGATCGGCTGGATGTAAATTCCATAGTCACGCATTAGTACGTCAGAGATGAAGCGACACTTGACCGGATCGCCGACCATCACAGGAATGATGTGACTTGGGTTCGGCGTATGCGGAATGCCTAGATCGTCCAGCCTGTCTCGTACCTCGCGCACGCGCTGCTGGTGCAAATGTCGTTCCGAATTGCTTTGCTTCAGGTGCCGAACCGAAGCGGCAGCTCCTGCGGCCACGGCGGGAGGCAATGCAGTGGTGAAGATAAACCCACTGGCAAACGACCGAACAAAATCGACTAGCTGTTTCGACGCCGCGATGTATCCACCGACTACGCCGAACGCTTTGCCCAATGTCCCCTCGATGACGGTTAGCCTTTCCATCAGGCCTTCGCGCTCAGCTATGCCGCCTCCGCGCGGTCCATAAAGCCCTACGGCGTGAACCTCATCCAAATAGGTCATCGCGCCGTAGCGATCGGCCAGATCACAGATCTCGGCAATTGGTGCAATGTCGCCATCCATGGAATAGACGCTCTCGAATGCAATGAGCTTCGGTGCGTTGGCAGGCAGTTCAGCAAGGTGCCTTTCAAGGTCCGCCACGTCGTTGTGTTTCCAGATACGCTTCTGACACCGACTGTGGCGAATGCCCTCGATCATCGAGGCATGGTTCAACTCATCAGACAAGACTGTGATGCCAGGTATGCGAGACGCCAAGGTTCCCAAGGCAGCCCAGTTCGAGACGTACCCAGAGGTAAACAGGAGCGCAGCGTCCTTGCCGTGCAAGTCAGCAAGCTCTTGCTCCAGCAAAACATGCTGGTGGGTGGTTCCAGAGATATTCCGCGTTCCTCCCGCCCCGGCACCAACCTCATCGATTACCTTGTGCATTGCTGCAATAACACTGGGGTGCTGACCCATGCCGAGATAGTCATTTGAGCACCACACAGTGACTTTCTCGGGTCCATTTTCCGCGTAGCTACGAGCTGTCGGGAACGCGCCACGCTGCCTTTCGAGATCCGCAAAGACCCGGTAGTTCCCTTCCTCCTGAAGCTGGCCGAGTTGATTTCGAAAAAACTGCTGATAGTCCATTTCAGTTCCCAACGGCTTCTTCGACGATGCCTGACAACAGAGTCTGGACCTTTTGCATTGGTCCATCAGGATAGCTTCGGTATCCAACCATCACGCCATCGTCGTCTTCGGTCACAAATATTCCGTAAGGGCAAAAGCCAATATTCATTGGGTCGGCTTCCATGACCTCACGCGAAATTTTTGCCGAGCAGAAAATGAAAATGTCTGCGGCCGAAAATATCTGCTTGTCGCTGCCAACATCTGCGCCTGTTCGATTCAGCATTTCCCCAACATGGCTCACATAGTCGATGACCAGCCCCTGTCCCACAATCGCGGACTCCACGGCGAACGTTGCATCATCAAAACTTCCGTCGAAGGGGATAGTGATGATCTCTTCTGTAAGCCCTTGGCTCGCCAGAACAGTGGAAAACGCGGCTGCGGCGATAAAGTGTTTCATGGTTTTAGTCCTCCTCCTGAACCGCATTTTCTCAGATTGATCATCGGAGTCTTTGACACCGGTCAAAGCCCCCAATTGCCTCAACCAAACATGTCCGACGTGATACCGGCGTACCAACCAAGAGACTCTTCGTAGGTTGCTTTCCTCAGGTCGGCATCTTCACCGGTCTGGCTGATAAAGCCATCGACTTTCGCGATCTTTTCAGGTGTCGCCTCATAAGTCGCGCCCACCTTCACGCCATCATCCGTGTCGATGAGCGACCAGCATGTGTTCGAGAACTTGGCCGGGAATACTTTTGACCCGGTCAACGCACCTCTTACTGCGTTCGCACATACCTTCGCCTGGCTGTTTGCTGAAAAACCGGATTTCGGCATGTCACCCTGTTGGCTGGCATCACCAAGAACGTAGATATCCGGATCGGCTTTGGAGGACATGTCCGCAGCGTTTACTGGTACCCAGTTGCCATCGGTCACTCCCGCCATTTCCGCAATGCGGCCGGCTTTCATCGCAGGGATTACATTGCAGACGTCGACCTTTGTCTCTTCGCCGTCGATGGTCACCGTCATTGCATCCGGATTCACGGATACATTGCCGCCGCCGAAATCTTCGCCGATCCAGTCGACCATTCCTTCATAGTTGTTTCCCCAGCCTTCTTGGAACAAAGCCATTTTCGAGAATTTCGGCTTCGGATCAGCTACAATGATCTTTGCTGTTGGGTTGTTTGCCTTCAGCACGTGCGCCACCATCGAAACCCTTTCATACGGCCCGGGCGGGCAACGGTACGGGTTAGGAGGAGCGACCATCGCGAAGGTACCTCCTTCGGGCATCGCCATGATCTGCGCTTTCAAAAGCTCAGTCTGAGAACCAGCCTTGTACGCATGTGGCATCTTGTTTTGGGCCGATAGGTCCCAGCCCTTGACCGCGCCATCAACAAAGTCGATACCCGGGCTGAGGATCAGTTTGTCATAAGGAACTGACCCACCACCTGCCAAGGACACCGTCTTTGCGTCGCGGTCGACCCCAGTCGCCCAATCATGCACGACGTTGATACCGTAGTTCGCGGCAAGCGTGCCGTAGCTGTGGGCGATGTCCGATAGCTCCTGAAAACCTCCCAGATAGAGGTTAGAGAAGAAACAGGTGTAGTAGGTCCGAGACGGCTCTATCAGCGTCACGTCAATCTCACCTTTGCTGTCCTTTGCGATGTAACGCGCGGCGGTCGCACCGCCCGCACCACCGCCAACAACCACCACGCGGGGCTTGCCTTGAGCCAGCACCATCGGAGCAGATAGTCCGGCGGCCACTACCCCGGCGGCTCCAAGAAATACTCGTCTATTGAGTGTCATCGCGTTTCCTCCCCTTAGGCACTTTCATTCTGGATTATTGAAGTAGGCGGCCAATGCTGCGATCTCGTCATTGCTCAGCCGTCCGGCAATCATTTGCATGACCGGATGTGGCCGCTGTTTGTCTTTGTAAGCGTGCATGGCGACCACGAAGTCTTCGTCAGGCCAATACACAATCGAAGGAATGCCCTCATCGCCACCTTCGATCTGGTGACACGTTGTGCATTCGCTGCTGAGATATGCGCCGTACTCAGGATCTCCCTGTATCGCCAGGATCGCGGGATCGATCGAATGATCCGTGCCTTTCGCCGTTGGGTCCGCTTCCGGGATGTCCTGAGGATTGTCAGAGAACGCCCGCAAATAGGCGATCACGTTGGCGCGGTCTTCCGGGTCTTTCAAACCGGGAAAACTCATCCTCGTGCCCGACGCAAATGCACGTGGGTTTTCAATGTAGGCGGACAGAGTATCAGCGTGCCATTCCAGACCCGAGTTACCCGCACGCTCTAGGCTCCTTGAGTAATTGAACCCAACCAGACCAGCAGCCTTGCGCCCAAAGACACCATTCAAATGCGGCCCGATTTTGTTTTTGGCTCCATCTCCAACCTGATGACAGCCTTTGCATTTGGCGAACACTTCTTTTCCGGCTTCGGCGTCGCCGAGGCCTTCGGTGGCGTGGGTCGATGGGGCAACAGCAACCATAACCGCCGCGCAGCTCAAAAAAATGTTCAACCACCGCATGATCAGCTTCCGAACGACTTGAGGTAAACGATCACGGCTTCAATATCGTCTGGTTTCCTAAGCCCAGCAAAAGACATGCGTGTGCCCTTCATGTAGTCCTTGGGTTTTGCCAGGAAGGCCGCCATTTCTTCTTCGGTCCAAACAAGACCAGCCTCGGCAGCTGTTTTCATAGCTTTGGAGTATTTGAACCCTTCAACCGACCCTGCGTTGGCTCCGATAACCCCGTTCAGCGCCGGACCCGTACTGTCCTTTGCACCGTCACCAACCTGATGGCAGGACTTACACTTCTTGAAGACCTTCTCACCAGCTGCGAACAGTTCCGTAGTTTGGTCAGCCTCGTCGATTTCCTGAACATCCGGTGTTGCGGTGGCTTCTTCCTCAGGCTTTGGCGCTGCGGCTGGAATGAACGAGGGCCCTTCCGCCGTGAACGTCGGTAACCCGTCCGCGCTGGCTTCATTCATGACCGAATTCGAACCGCCTTCTGGTGGTGTCTCAACCAAAAAGACAGAACGCATAGTAACCGCTGCCTCTGTCTTGCAGTTCTCCATGCAAGGCTCTTCTCGCCATTCCGCGTATTCCGTCTCGGGTCGCACATCGACGACAAAACCGTCCATATTGTACATCTCGAAATCGGCGAAGTTTTCCTTGCTGAGAACGAAATCGTCATCCACCAGATCGTTGGAATAAAGGATATATGCGACAATTGCGTAGGTCTCATCCGCCGTAAGTGTGCCTGCTTCACCAAATGGCATTGAGCGGGAAATGTAGTCCCAGGCGGTCGACAAATGCGGCCAATAAGACCCAACAGTTTTCACCGGATCTTCGTCGGCAAGTGTGTCGAAACCGCCGGCCAGAACAGGCCAATTGTCGGCGCCTTCGGCAAACTCTCCGTGACAGGACGCACAACGATCGACAAACACTTCTTCTCCGGTCCAGACATCGCCTGATCCAACCGGCAAACCGCGCCCGTCGGGCAAGACATCGACGTCCCAGGCCGCAATCTCTTGCTCCAGCGCGGGGCGCCCAAGCCCGTACGTGCCCTCGTTGTTGGGCGCAGGCGCGGTCAGGTTCATCCCGTTCGCGACCCGCTCGACCGCTGCAGTCTGGATTTCATCGACCTTGGCCGCCAGTTCGGCTGCCCGGTCGGCCTCTGCTTGCGCGTTTTCCTGGGCTGTAGCTGCATGCGCCTCAACCTGACTGATCCGGGTTTCCAAGGTTTCTATCTGCGATTGGCCGTAGTTCCGGTTCGCAATAGCCACTGCCGCCGCAAGCACCAACGCCGTGCCGCCGAATACAGGCAGGAAAACATGACTAAGAGACTTCGACATTCTCGGCGATCCCTTCTGCGCTCACGTACCAAGTCTGGATACAATTGTTGTGGTAGACAGAGTTTTCTCCGCGCTTTTCGCGCAGTTGGTCTTTTGTCGGCTGCACATAGCCGGTCTCATCTATCGCCCGGGCCTGCAAAAGCATTGGTGCTCCGTCCCAGTTCGTATCGAGATAGAAGCGCGTCAAAGCCTTGCTGTCGCCCTGCTTGCCAAGGCGCGCCGTCTCCCAGGTGATCCCACCGTCCTTGGACACATCGACCCGCGTAATTTGTCCGTGGCCTGACCAGGCAAGCCCGGAAATGACCAAGGGTCCCGGTCCGTGTTTGATCGGCATTTGCGGGCTGGGTGAAGTGATGACGGATTTTGCATCCATCACCCACGTCCATTTCTGGGCTGTGCCATCGGCGTAGACATCAGTGTATTTTGATGTTTCTTCACGGCTTTCGACCGCCATATCGACAACTTCGATGCGGCGCAGCCACTTGACCCACATGTTGCCTTCCCAGCCAGGAACAACTAGCCGCACGGGGTAACCGTGTTCCATGCGCAGTGCTTCACCATTTGCCTTGAAAGCCACCAACACGTCATCCAGTGCTTTTTCCATCGGGATAGAGCGGCCATTGGATGACGCATCTGCGCCCTCAACATAGACCCATTTGTCGGGTGAGATATCGACGCCTGCTTCCTGCAACAGCGTACGCAGCGGAACACCGGTGTATTCCATGTTGTGAATCATGCCGTGCGTAAATTGGACGCCGTTGAGTTGCGCACCCGCCCACTCCATACCGGTATTTGCCGCACATTCGCAGAAATACACATGGTTTTCGCGCGGGAACCGCTCAATGTCGTCGTAAGTAAATACAAGCGGGCGATCGACCAACCCGTTGATCATCAGGCGATAATCCTCTTTGCGCAGCTCTATCGCGCCGGAATGGTGACGCTCAAAAGCGCATCCTTGCGGAGTGATCGTACCATCAAGCGCGTGGATCGGTGTGAAGTTGATCGACGAGATCGGAGAGGCGGTCAGCCATTCCACGTTGCGCCGAACGACATGAGATTCGAAACTGATCGGCAGGCCATAAGGTGACTCATCGACACCGGCACCCGTATAAGACGCCCAATCCTGAAGCTCTGTTATCAGTGGATCGGGCGTGTCTGCCGCTGCTGCCCCTGCAACGGACCCTGCGGCGACCGCGGCGCTGCCTTTCAGGAAGGCCCGGCGGGACGGTTTGAACGCGTCATCCATATCTCTTAGGTCTCCATCTGTTTCTTAAGCGCCGACAACATCGACACTGGTGTTCTCTTGGACCGTGACGGTGCCAAGGTTGCGAATGTGGTTTTCGACGACATCCCAGATCGGCGGGCCCTCGGTGCCTTCGTTGACACTGGCCCAACCAGCCACGACGTAGGTCTTCGATGGATCAATCGCTTCACCCGTTTTGAGCAGGGTCATTTCGCTGATCCGCTGCCCTTGTGGTTTGGTCACATCGATGCGGTAGCCAAGCCCGCCTACGCGGACCATATCGCCGCCCTGCTGGTAGTAAGGGTCGGGATTGAACAGGTTGTCACCGACATCCTCAAGGATCACATGGATGAATTCGCCTGTCATTTCTGTGCGATAGGCATTGGGATACGACATCGATGTGACGTTCCAGATGTCCTCGCGCGTGATATCTTGTCCCGGCAGGATTGACGGCCCCCAACGGACGCCAGGCGACATCGCGATGTCTGCCTCACGCTCATTGATCAGGGCATCGCAAATCAGGTCATCCCAGGTGCCGTTAAAGTTGCCGCGGCGGTAGAGCAACGAATCCGTTTTGCCAATCACCTCGCTCAGCGCAGCCTCGTACGGCGCGCGCTGATCATTTATCAGAGCGGTGATCGCAGGATCAGGAGCAATGACGTCAGAGAAGATCGGGATCAGCTTGTGCTTCAGCCCCATCATCTGTCCATCTCTCACGTCGAGATCGACGCGGCTGACGAATTTTCCGTTCGAGCCAGATGCGATGATATGCGTTTTACCGACCAGAACCGGCTCGGGAAGTGCGTCATGGGTGTGACCGCTGAGGATCACGTCGATCCCTTGCACGCGGCCCGCCATCTTCTTGTCCACGTCAAAGCCGTTGTGGCTAAGGACAACTACGACATCGGCACCGGCATCGCGAACCTCGTCGACCATGGCCTGCATGTTTTCATCCCGGATACCGAATGAGTACTCGGGGAACATCCAACCTGGGTTCGCGATTGGCATGTAAGGAAACGCTTGCCCGATCACGGCGACCTTTGCACCGCCCCGATCAAAGAACTTATAGGGTTGGAACAATTCTGCAGGTTCGTCCCACTCGGCATCAAAGATGTTCTGACCTAAGGCTGCAAAGGGCAAACCTTCGACGATTTCGTTTACCCTGTCGCTGCCCAGCGTGAACTCCCAATGGAAGGTCATGGCGTCGGGTTTCAGCGCGTTCATGACATTGACCATGTCCTGACCGGCCGTCTGATAGCAGGTGTAGGAACCGTGCCAAGTATCGCCCCCGTCCAATAGAAGGGCATCAGGACGGTCAGCACGAATGGCCTTGATGACAGTTGAGACGCGGTCCAATCCACCAACCCGACCGTAGGTCTTGGCCAGCGCAGAGAAATCATTGTAGGTCAACGCATAGGCCGACGGGCTCCCATCTTCGATCCCATAGGCCTTGCGGAACGCCGCCCCTGTGACATGCGGCATCTGCCCTCGCGCATCGCCAATACCAAGGTTTATCTCGGGTTCGCGGAAATAGATCGGTTTGAGTTGCGCGTGAATATCGGTGACATGGATCAAGCTGATATTGCCGAAGGTCTCGAACTCCAGCAATTGATCCTGCGTTAGGCTTTGCTGCGCAGCAAGCTTGGCCCATTTGCCAAACCCGGACGCCCCGTAGAGAGCCGAGGCTGCCATTGAAACCTGCAAGAAGTCACGTCGAGAAATCATCTACCAGCTTTCCTGTAACACATATAAATGTGTGAATGTTATATGCATGAAAAACCCGCGCAGGACAACGCCCGCGCGGCTCGTTCGTTATTGGCGTACTGCAGGAGTTTCGACTGAAAGCCCATTGCCACGCGAGGCCACATAGAGCTCAAGCGCACGAAACTCGTCCGATCCTTCGGCAAAAGTTTCCGCCCGCGTATCGCGAATACAGCCGCGGAAACGATTGTGACGCGAGATCAGCTTGGCCTGTTTCAGACGATATGTCGGGAACCCGTTAATCATACCTTGGCTCAGGTGGTCGGCACGGATCATGTTGCCCCAGTTGTCTTCATGACAATTGGCACAGCTCAACTCCAGCTGACCATAGCGGGTATAATACATCTCCTTGCCCTGCTCCCAGTATGGGGCGGCATCGCCATCAATCGCGACGTTCATAGGCAACCCACGTGATTGCAGGCCGATCAAAGCGACCATGCCCTGCATGTCGCCCCCGGACCATTTCCAGGCATCCGCTTCCATGCGGTCCGTACGACACTTGTTGATCAGATCTTCCATGACGACCAGCTTGCCGGTTTCGGCATCCACCTTCGGCATGGACGCCTGCAATCCCTTGAAGCTTTCCACCCCATCGTGGCATGAGGCACAGCTCTCGCCAGCGGCGCCATCAACGGTCTCGAAGAGATCGGCGGCTTGATCGACGAAGATCATTGCAGGATTGTCGAAGTCATCAATTTGAAGCGCTTGCGTTTCATCCGTGCGGAAATGCCAACCCGAATAGATCGTGTCCAAATTTTCCAGATGTGCCGGAGCATCAGTGACCGAGGTCATGTCCAGCTCATCATTGATCATGAGATTGTCTTCGTCCGGTCCAGCCATCGCTGCAGCCGGGAAAATCAGAATCGCCGCGATCGCCCTAATTGCCTTGGTATTCATTGCGTTCCTCCCTTGGTGGATCAGCGCCAATTCCTCGGACCCGCGCTGATCTGCCTTAGTCGTCGAGCCGTCAGGCGATCTCGATCGTTTTCTTCTCATCGTAGACAGAGCCGTCATCATCGTACCAGGTGAAGACAAACTCACCGGAATCGGGCACAGTCGCTTCGAACTGGAAGTACGGGTTGGTCGAAATCGCCGGCTCCATCGTCACATCAACCACCATTTCTCCGTTAAACTCGCAGGTGAAACGGTTGATGATCGAACGCGGGATGACGTTGCCTTCTTTGTCCTTGCGCTGGCCGCTTTCCATCTTGTGGCTGATCAATGTCTTGATCGTAACGGTTTCTCCAGCAGCGGCTGTCTTTGGAACCTTGACGCGGGGTTTAACACCGGATGCCATTGGTTAGTCTCCTGTTCTTCAGGGCGCGTGGCGATCAGCCGCCGCAGCCGCCGATTGTCACTTTTACGGTCGCGGACGCTTTGGCAAAGCTGCCATTTGCCATCTTCGCCACGGCAATGACATCCTGCGTTCCGGCAAGACGAATACGGGTTGATGCGGCTTGTTCAGCAGCCAACGGACCGAAATTGAAAGTTGCAACGCCCGGTTCGGGGTTACCTGCAGCCACGATAAGAATTGCAGTTGCGCCCGGAGCACTGACTTCGATTGGTACGGTATTGCCGTTTTCTGCGATTTCCGGTGCGGTCAATGTAACACCGCCGTCAGCCACATCTGCACCGCCTGTAAATGCCGCGATGGCATCTTCAGCAGCTGCATTTGCCCGAAGCGGCATAATTGTCAGGAACGCGGCGCCCAGCCCTAGGGCCAGTGTCTCGCGGCGAGAGAGTTCCATTTTCAATCTCCTTTGAAACTTCGTGAATACACGCCTAAAAGCGCGACTATTCCTCTTTCAGGGTCGCAAGAAACGCGACCACGTCCTCGATTTCCTGCGCTGTCAGGATCGACGTCAAAGGCGCGGTTGGCGCTTTTCCGGTATAGGCGTCGCCCGGGCGGATATAGCCGTCATCCTTGTAGAAAGCTGGCATCACCGTGCCTTCGAATGTCATCTTTGCGTTTGCGACCAACCCGCGAAGCTCTGCTTCGGTCCAACGATCACCGGCACCATCCAGCATCGGGCCGACTTCACCGTGGAACGGGATGTCCGCCAAAACCGTGACCGCGTGGCAGGCAACGCAGTTGCCTTTTGACTTGTCGCCAACGATGAGCGCGCCATTGGCCGCGTCGCCAGCAGCGCCGGTCAACGAAGCCTCAATGGCACCGTAGTCGTCATAGGTTACGTCCTGCGGGTCTGTATCTGCCGCATATGCAGCAAAGCCCGTCATTGCGCAGACCAATGTTAAGAGTCTCAGCTTCATGATCCCTCCCATTTGCTAACGCGCCGACGGCGCCTTGCGACCCAAAGCCTTTGTGTACCGTAGTCGACGAGTACCGCTTGTCGCAACATTAAATTCATAATAATGAATTTTTTTATTTATAACGGCAGCGATCAATCCTGAGAAACATTGTTTCGCTCTTGAATGCGCTGCGCATGATAACGTTGGAAATCTTCACCATTATCAAGCTCATATCGTTTTTCATCGACCCAGGTGAAAAGGTCCAAGGTTGTTCCTTTTGAGAACGCTCCGGGCATAACAGCCACCGCGGCATCGATAGCTGTCGCGTCCTCTGGCACCTCTTCAGGAAGAAAAACAAGCGTCGGGGTGAACAGAATCCCCCATTTTCGCATCAGCGCTCTTTGCTCATTTTCTTCCCCGTCAAAGTCGGTAGCGGTGGTGCTGCCATGCAAATCCAGTTGGACGACAAAGAAATTCTCTTCGATGAACGCTGCAAGGTCAGGCTGGGGGAACACCTCTTCATGCATCTTTTTGCAGTAGATGCAGCCCTGCTGTTCAATAAACAAAACAAGCCGTTTGTCTTCGCTTGAGGCCTCTTCGAGATCCTCGCGGAGGTCTTTGAACGTGTCGCGCATCCACGGTGTTTTATGCAAACCGTCGTCGCCCAGCTCAGCGGCGGAAACTGTCCCGCCAATCAGAAACGCGATCAATACTGACAAAACTCGTTTCATGTCCTCCTCCCGGATTATCCAATGGCTGCGAGCCAAGGCATATGGTCGAGCATCCATTGTGCGATGTAGTTGATGGAATTGGTTGCGATGAGGATGCCGAAGAGCACCAGAAAGCCACCCATGGCCTTTTCGATGAGGGGCAAGTGCTTTCTGAACTGCGCCATCCATTGCATGAAAGGGCGGACCAGAAAGGCTGCCAGAACAAACGGTGCGGTCATTCCAACCCCGTAGACGAATAGAAGTACCGCTCCACGCCAAGCCGTCTCGGTTCCGGCCGCTGTAAACAGGATCGCAGCGAGCACTGGCCCAACACAGGGTGTCCAGCCAAAAGCAAATGCTAGTCCAAGAACATATGCCCCAACAAGGCTTACATTTGATGTCTCACCGACGTCCGCACGAAATTGGCGATACAAGAACCCGATGCGAATGAACCCCAGGAAATGCAGCCCCATCGCAATGATTATGGCCGCTGCAATCCAGCGCAGGATGTCGAAATACTCTCGGACCAGCTGCCCGAAGATCGAAGCTGTCGCCCCTAGCGCCATGAAGATCGTTATGATCCCAGCTGCAAACGCTATCGCAGAAAGCGTTGCCCTGCGACGAACGCCGGCGGAAAGTGTTGTGCCCGCAGATATCTGATCAATCCCGACGCCTGCCAGATAGCTAAGATAAAACGGCACGATAGGTAGAATGCAGGGCGACAGGAAAGACAACAGTCCTGCGACCAAAGCTCCTGCAAATGTAATGTCGAGCATGGTCAAACCTGTCCTGGCACGATATCATTCAAATATTCAAAATAATAAAGATATGTCGCTGCGGTCAATCGGAGCTTAAGATGCGCCACCTAATTCTGCTTTTACTTGCAATCACGTTGCTTGTTTCTCCGGTGATTTCACGGGCAGAAATGACGCTCCTGATGGCCGAAGAAGATGGGTGTATGTGGTGCGCACGTTGGGACACCGAAATCTCGGAGATCTACCCCAAGACACCCGAAGGACATGCCGCGCCACTTCAACGCATCGATATCCACGCAGCTATGCCTGAAGGCATCGCATTGGAGCGGCCTCTCTACTACACGCCAACCTTTGTTTTGCTGGACAATGGCCAAGAGGTTGGACGGATCGAAGGCTATCCCGGCGAAGACTTTTTCTGGGGGTTGCTGGGCGTTTTGTTACGTGACGCTGGGGTGCCGATTGAGACCTCTGGATAAAACGTGGCCAATAAAATAAACTGTTTCGAATGCGTGAAGCTATGAAAGCGAGGCGATCTTGTTGGACAAATCTTCAAAACTGCCTGTGTTCTCCAAGGACATGTGCGCCGAAGACCTGGACAGAATGATGGAAAATGCTCAGACGGCGTCAAATTTCCTCAAGGCAATCAGCCATGAAGGGCGCTTGATGATCCTGTGCTACCTGTCTTCGGGTGAAAAATCTGTCACGCAGATGGAAGAAATGCTCTCGGCACGCCAGGCCGCCGTGTCTCAGCAACTATCTCGCCTACGCTTCGAGGGCTTGGTCAAAACGCGACGCGAGGGGAAAACGATCTACTACAGATTGGCGGATGATCGATCGACACAGATTCTGGAAGTCGTCTACGATCTATTCTGCAGGGAAAAGTAGAAGCCGCCAAAAATACCCGCCAGCTTTGGGAGGAGACTGGCAATGTTTGAAACATTGGGAGACGCCAACACCGTCGCCCTGATCGGTTTGATCGGTGGCATTGTGTTGGGCTTGGCCGCACGCATTGGCCGTTTTTGCACGCTGGGTGCAATTGAAGACTACCTTTACGCAGATGATGACCGGCGGCTGCGCGTGTGGGCAATTGCGATCGGCGTAGCAATTGTCGGCAGCCACTTGGCTATGGCTTTCGGGGGGCTGGACCCTGTTGGAACAAGGTATCTTGCACAGACCTGGAACCCACTTGGGTCGATCGTAGGTGGCCTCATGTTCGGTTACGGAATGGCCATCAGCGGGAATTGCGGCTATGGCGCGCTGGCAAGGCTTGGGGGCGGCGACCTTCGATCATTCGTCATAGTATTGATCATGGGTTTATCTGCTTACGTTGTCATGTCCGGGCCCCTGGCCTATTTGCGCGTTTGGGTCTTCCCCGAGGAGATGGGTCTTAGTGGCCCCCAAAGCATCAGCTTCCTTGCCGAACAACTGACCTCTATCCCAGCTTGGCTCATTGGCTCCGTTATTGGCGTTGCATTGGTGATTTTCGCCTTGGCAAACCAGCGTTTCCGCCGAACTCCCGCACAGGTGTTCTGGGGATCTGTAGTTGGGCTGGCGATCGTATCAGGGTGGCTCGGCACGAATTGGGTGGCGACGCACGGTTTTGATGGTGAACCGGTTCAAACCCATACCTTCGCTGCACCCCTTGGCGACACAATATTCTACCTAATGACAGCCTCCGGAAACACTTTGTCCTTTGCGGTCGGATCAGTCTCCGGCGTTCTCATTGGCGCATTCTTGGGGTCCTGGTCCAAGGGTCATTTCAGATGGGAAGCATGCGAGGATCCACGTGAACTCAAGCGTCAGATGCTCGGCGCGGCGATCATGGGGCCAGGCGCGATCATCGCGGTCGGTTGCAGCGTCGGACAAGGTATATCTGCCTTCTCACTTTTGGCCTACAGCGCGCCTGTAACATTCGCTGCCATATTCGCCGGTGCAGCGATTGGGTTGAAACAACTCGTGTCTGGGCTGTCCTTCATAGCTGAGCGTTGACGTCACAGTTCAAACTAGAATTCACGTGTGGAGGACGGTTTCAGTAGTTCGCTCTTGTTGAGAAACCGATCGCTTTTGAAGGCAAATAGTCCGCAAACCATGCCCGTTAGCAGTTTGAAAAGTCAGATGACCATCGCGGTGCAAGCCGCCGGTGTCTAAACGACAGACCCGCAACTTCCGGTTTACGCCTCAAAACCTTCCCGTTTGTTTTGCCCATCGCTGCGGTGTGGTTCACCATAGGAGACATCCGCTGCCTTTGAGAGTTGGCATTGAATCCGAATGATCGGATAGTGAAATCTTTCACACGTGGAGCAAGGCTAACCACGAGAACGAATATGAGCTCGCGTCGATCTTGCTAAAGGTGATCCGTTTGACAGGCCCAACAATCCATTGATTATGTGCGCATGACCAAAGCTCAAAGACCGCCAAAGCCAAAACCAATTCCTTACACCCCGGAGCCGGACCGCTATGAGCGGATGGTGTATCGTCGATGTGGGCGATCCGGAGTGAAGCTTCCTGTTGTCAGCCTAGGGCTGTGGCACAATTTTGGAGCGGACTCGACGCACGAAAACAAGCGAGCAATGTGTCGGGCTGCGTTCGACCATGGGATCACTCACTTTGATCTGGCGAATAACTACGGTCCACCACCCGGATCGGCCGAAGAGGCATTTGGCGAGATCCTCAAAACGGATTTCGCGGGTTACAGGGATGAGCTGATCATTTCCTCCAAAGCAGGCTACGACATGTGGCCGGGACCTTACGGTGAATGGGGGTCGCGCAAGTACATGATCGCGTCTTGTGACCAATCACTCGCGCGCATGGGGCTTGATTATGTCGACATCTTTTATTCCCACCGCTTTGACCCCGATACCCCGCTCGAAGAAACAATGGGCGCGTTGGATTATATCGTACGATCGGGCCGCGCACTCTACGCAGGTATCTCGAGCTACAACTCCCAACGCACGCGCGAGGCGGTGAAAATTCTCAACGACCTTGGGACACCTTGTCTGATTCACCAGCCTTCTTACAATTTGCTCAATCGGTGGGTGGAGCGGGACGGTTTGCTCGATACTCTGGATGATCTTGGGGTTGGGTCGATTGCGTTCACGCCGCTGGCACAAGGCATTCTGACTTCCAAATATCTGACCGATATTCCGAGTGGCAGCCGTGCCACGCAAGGGAAGTCATTGCTTGATGGCATGATCAACGAGCGGTCTCTGGCAAGTGTCCATGCTCTGAACGACATGGCCGAGGCACGCGGGCAGACTCTGGCGCAAATGGCGCTGGCCTGGGTACTCAGAGGTGGACGGGTGACGACCGCTCTGATTGGTGCGTCCCGGCCGGAACAGATCGTAGATTGCGCAGGCGTCGTTGATAATCTCGACTTCAGTGCTGACGAACTGAGAAAGATCGATCAAATAAGTTCAGAAGAAGATATCAATTTGTGGGCGCGCTCGTCAGAAACAGAGTGACCATCCTTAGAACGTACGCAAAACCCTCGTCCTTTGACGCTTGCGATCTTTGGCGGATTGAACGTTTTTAGTTCGGCCTACCTGCCAACATGAGCCATCGGCCAAATATGCTCATTGGCCAATGAACCGCTCTTCAGCAATGTGGCCCTCCCAAACTACCATTCGCTGCAGCAGCATGAATTGATGGAGGGTGAAGACACAACGTTTGTACAGAAATCACTACTCAGATCAAAAAGAGGGCCGTTATCGCTAGTCTGTTGACAGACAAGCAGCATACTAAAAAATATTGATCTAGTCATGTTGCATGAAAATTTGAAAATGAAGCCTCTTTGGAGTGGGGTTTCAGGTCTAACTAAAACGCTAGGGCTACGCTTCTTTTTTTTAGTAGTAGTTCTAGGCGTAGCTTCATGCATTCGACCTCCAGAACTCGTAGGCGTCGAAAATCCCCAATATCCTGCGTCAGATGTAGTTGAGGCCAAACGCCAAACAGTCTTTATTGCCACAACGCGACAGGCGTCCGGAGCAGAGGGTGTTTTTTATTCGGGCGACCGCAGCGATACACTTGGACTAGCTTCGGTGGTAGTCACCATTCCGCCAAATCACAAAGTTGGCAAAATAGAAAGAACCAGCGCTCTCCCACCCAACCCTTCGAAGCATTTCACTATCATCGACCCAAAGGTTTATGCATCGGAAAACGCTTTTGTTTCGGACATTGACAAACAACTTCTTGCACTTGGTGCTTCGGAGCGAAACGTCCTATTTTTTGTTCACGGCTACAATACGACCCTAAGTGACGCCATTCTTAGATTGGCCCAATTTGTTGAGGATACTGAGTACGATGGGGTTCCGGTGTTAATGTCTTGGGCATCTGCGGCAGAAACCCTCAAATATGTTTACGATATCAACAGTGCGCTTGCTGCTAGATCCGACTTTTTGAAAGCTGGTGAAATAGTTACGCGATCAAAAGCTCAGCAATTCGATATTCTTGCATTCTCAATGGGAGCGTTTCTTACAATGGAAGCGATCTCGCAAGCGGAGCTGGCCGGAGAATTCAATCCTCGAAAAAGAGTGCGGAACATTATTCTGGCGGCGCCGGATATAGACTTGGCCGTTTTTGAGAACCAGCTTTCCAAAATAAAACACGACAATCAAAAGATCTTTGTCTTAGTTTCGTCAGACGACAGGATTCTAAACTTCTCAAAATTCGTTTCTGGTGGAGTAGATCGCGTTGGCGCAACAGATGCAGCGGAACTCGCGAAGTCTGGAGTAACCGTTATCGATCTAAGCCAAGTAAGAGATTCTAAGAGCACCAGCCACTCAAAATTCGCTGCTTCGCCAGAAGTCGTTCGGATATCTGGTGAAGCAATCCGGACAAGTAGACGTTCCAGTAGACGATCAACTGTAGAACTTCAGGATCTAATCGGTGACGCTTCCGTGGAAATCGTGGGCACAAGGTAGTCTGATCGTTTTCCCCTATATAATAAGTCTTCTTCGACTAGAAATGTAAACGGCGGCTTTGTCCGCAATGCTGTCATTGGCGCCAAGCGCAGCGAATGCCTGCTTTCCGCCCGCAAACGACATTGGGGTACAGCTAGGTGAGAAATTTCAAGCGAAGTCTAGGGCATTCCTTTTGCAAGATTGCGTTAGTGTCAGTCATGGCTACTACCAAAGCTAACAACGCTTGCCATAGTACGTTCTCGAACGATTTTGCGTAATCCTACAAGTTCTGTAGGTTTGCGCATAACACTTCGCGCACCCCATAAGTTTACGTAGTTCGCCCATAGTTTTGCGCTGCGCGTTTGTCTGCATTAGCGACGAATTCAATCAGTTTATGGCTTAGTCGTCGCGGTTATGGCCCTTTGCATTGCTCAACCCCGCAAAGGGCCTCCCTAAGGAAACTTGGATTCTCGCGAAGGTCTGCGATGCGCAGAAAGCTGACTTTGCAAAGTCACAGTCTCCACTTCAAGCAGCACTTCAATGCTTGGTGGGCGCCAGATTGATAATCGTATTAAGCAATTTCATTTAAGTATTACTGCATGACATTCTGTTTTATCCACAGTCTGGGCACGTAACACACTGGCTTTCATATGCTTAAGACAGGCGGTTTTTAATTCGAATTTGCTTCACGCGCAGCTTTGGCTCGAAAACTTGCCAATTTTGACGCGTCAAATTTTGCAGCCCCGGAACCTAATTTTCCAATGGCGCTTGGATCGTTGACCTCATCCGCGTCAGTGAACTTCCAACCATAAGCTGGGAGATCATCGCCAGCCTCTACATACTGAGCTTCAAATGAATACGTTGCTCTCATTGGAACGAACCCATCCACGAAATTCATCGTCCTCTCTGACGGCGAAATAGAAACTATCCCTGTAAGGCGAACTGGCTCGTGAAAGCGTTCTGGATACCAACCTTCCGGCAATCGAACACGAATAAGCTGGTTTGGGTTCGGTGGAGGCGTATGGCTGCACATACCTCTCTCCGGAACCAAGTAAGCGACGTTTGTACCATCAGGATCCGGTGGTGCGGGTATCGCATAGCCCGCCAGCTTTACGACTTTTCCGTCAATTTCTGGATTACCAGCCGTGGCGGCTTTCTTTCGTCGCTCTGCAACGACCCATCGTTGTTCAATCAACCAATCAACGTCGATCCCAGCCTTTTGCAGCGGCGTCTCATTTTCCAGAATTTTCGCTTCAAGACTTTTGCGGACATCTTCGGAATGGGCTCCACTATCCAGTCTGAGCTTTAGTCGGACGACTTCAACAAGACCACTAAGCTGGTCAGGTGTCAGTTCTTTGAAAGGATCTACGTATTCCTGAGATTCTTCATCAATCAATTGGTTCCAGTCTAACTCAGCGATTTCTGCGGACAACGACGTTGAAATCAAAGAGGCAACACAGACTATTCTCCAAATCTTCATGACTTATCCTTTTCAACCGTATGGCCACTTGGATGTTGGTCAATGCGTCATCACCTGCCAGCTTAAGACATTTATGGACACTTGGGCTCTAAGCGAAACACAGTTCAAAGCTCGTTTTTATAGATGACTCCGTCCTTCATAATCAGGTCGAAGTTTTCTTGTGGGTCCCCTACAAGCTCCAAGTTTTCAAGCGGGTTGCCGTCCACGAGGATCAGATCAGCGTATGCGCCATCTCTGATAACTCCGAGTGGACCGTCTTGGTAGGGATGACGAGGGCCACTCATTTCCATTAGGCGGGCATTTTCAGAGGTCGCTATCTTGAGCGCTTGATAAGGCGTCATCCAAGTTCCCAACCTCACAAGATATTCGCTCTGTTGATACGCCTTTGATGGATCCATGAGTTGATCGGTGCCAAAGGCGAGATTCACGCCAATTTCGACGGCCATTGGGTACAGCGCGTCTACAGCATCAGTCACCTGTTTCCACTTTTTGGCACTAACTGGGCTATCCCAAACCATATCGGCCTCAAACATCGCCTGAGGACTGAGCCAAGCGCCTTTTTCCTTCATCAATTCCAGTGTTTCTCTTGATGCGAAGAAGCCGTGCTCAATGCTCATCACGCCGTTTTCTATTGAGGTACGGATACCTCTGTCTGTCATCACATGCGCCAAAACATAGGTGTTAAAGTTCGTTGCCTCTTCGACTACCGCACGAATTTCGTCGACCGAATACTCGCTCACATCCAGCGGATCGTATTGGGAAGAGACACCACCACCAGTCGTGATTTTGACCTGAGTAGCACCAAACTTGAGGATTTCTCTGGTTCTCTTTCTGACTTCCGGTACGCCATCAGAAATCATCGCCATCATATTTTTTTCCCAATAACTCAGTTCAGAGTTGGAGTTTCTTGGGTTTTCAAGCAGCGTGTGAAAGTCGGCATGGCCTGACGTTTGGCTCATGAATGGTCCGGAGGGCAAAATGCGGTGACCGGGGTATTCACCAGCGTCAATCAGTTTCTTGATCGTAAACGGATTTCCGCCAGGGTCTCTAACGGTGGTAAATCCACGCATTAAAGTCTCTTCAGCCCCCTTCATACTGCGAATGGCCACTTCCGACATGTCGCCTTGATTCAACATTAGAACGGATGCAGGGGTGTAGGCATACGTCGTGTGCCAATGGACATCGATCAATCCTGGGATCATCGTGCGACCGCCACCGTCAATCACCACCGCGTTCTCGGCTTCGATTGGGTCGGAAGAAACAGCGGTTATGAGATTATCTTCGATCAAAACGTTAGCATTCTCGATGCGTGCTTCGTTTACCCCGTCAAAAACATGAACATTCGTTATGAGAGTTCTTGTAGAATCCTCTTGAGCGCTCGCCAGCGTTGCCAGCATGCTTGAGATTACCAAGCAGAGCGTTGACAATTGATTTTTGCGCATATCTTTCACCCTAGGAATATCAAAGCATTCGATTGTTTAATTTTAACGAAGGTAGCCAACTCTCCGAGGAAAATCGATATGAACTTTTTTAAGGAACTTGGCGAAGGCAAACCGGAGCTTTTTGCGGCAACCGTACGTGAAGCAATGACAGGAGAGGTTTTCGATGGCGATGTGATACAGTTGGGAAAGGGGGCTGACGAAGGCGCAATTTTCACAGCTCGTTTAGGGCTTTCCCGTTTGTCTAGTATCCGCTTCAAGCCCAATGCATTGGTGAGAACCGCACAAAGTGAAAGCTTCGCTAATTTCACTGTACCAATCTGCGCTTCAGAGTTATGGACGGTAAGTGGCGTTCCTTTGAAAGAAAACTCCGTTTTCTTCAATTTCACTGCATCGGAAACCGAGGTAGTCGCGCGCAATCGAACTTCGTTATGTGGTCGTGTGCCCTTGCAACGATTTCTCAAAGAGGTTCAACTTTTTTCCGGCAGAAATACATCGGATTTTCGCGGACCAACGGTTATCGTGAAACTGTCTTCTGATTTTCACGCAGCTTTGGTGCGAACACTTAGCTGCATAATGAACCAAGCCGATGGTCAATATACCCAGAGTGATTTGGAGGCGCGTCTTGCAAGGACGCTTGCGATCTTCTTTGCCTTATCTCTGAATAGTGGGAATGCACGCAAAGCGACTTGGTCTCAAAAAGTGGGTTTGGTCTCAAAAGCACGAGAGTACTATTCTTCCGCCTTGTCAAAAAGGCCATCAGTGGCAGATCTGTGTCGAGTAACCGCGGTAAGCGCGCCAACATTGATCTCAGCATTTCGCGACGTAACGGGTGAAACACCAGCACGATTTTTTGCTCTTCAAAGACTGGCCAATGTCCATGATGAACTTGTTCAGGCGTCTCAGCAAAAACCCATGGTGAAGCAAGTGGCGCTCGCTCACGGATTCACCGATTTGGGACGATTTGGGAGCCTGTACAAAAGCATATATGGAATTTTACCATCAGAGCAAATTGAGCGTACTGTACCCATTTGACCGGTTGTCTTTTTAGTTCTGCCGAAAACCGATTAATACGAATCTCGGCTCCGATGTAGCAGAGTTCCCTTGACGGATTGCAATGGCACCTCAACGATTTGCCAAACAGAACTATGGATTGGACGGCGGAATGTTTTCATTTTTTTTGAATTTCTACAGGCTCTTAAAAGCGATTGTCCGCTCGTGGAGTAGCCCTAGATTCCGCGGAGCGCTTACCCTTGCAATACTCTTGTTGCTTTCCGGAACTTTGTTTTATGTCAGCGTCGAGGGGTGGTCTTGGGTGGACGCGCTGTACTTCAGTGCAACTACTATTTCTACGGTTGGCCTCAGTGACCTAACGCCCGTAACCGACACAGGAAAACTCTTTACCGTGTTGTATATTTTCGTAGGCGTCGGGGTCTTCATCACGCTGTTTGTACAATTCACACATGCCCTTCTTAGGGACTACGATGAGAAAAAGTCGTCAGATAATTGAAGACTGAAGCAACGGTCTTTCGGTCGTTGCACCCTAGCGCTTCGCTCTGCCGTATGCGGTTAAGGTCGTTGAGAAACTGCTTGGATTAAGGCAAACAAAGCAAAGACAAGGTTCTTTATCATCTTGTCTAAGCAGCTAGTTTGAGAACATGGCCTCCGTAGCACAACTAACCGACTGGATGATTACCGAAGGACGCCGCTCAGGCGACCCTGTTAAAGTAGTTTCGCATTTCTGCTCGTCCTTAATTGAGGAAGGTGTACCGCTCTGGCGGGTCAATATCGGTCAGCGCTTCGCCAATCCGCTACTCATTGCATGGGGGGTCGTTTGGACACCTGATGGGACCGACAGCTACGACGTAACTCATGAAACGATGTTGACGGAAGGGTATGTTGGTAGCTCGTTTGAGTACATTCTGGAGCACAGAAAGCCGCTTCACAAAAGCCTGCGACAACTGGATCCAAAGACTGAGCATTTATCGTATCTAGAGTTCGCTGAGCTCGGTGGCACAGATTACTATGCAACTCTGATGTATTATGGCGACGGATCTCTGCACGGCTGCACATTTGTCACGCAGGAACCAGACGGCTTTTCACCGCAACATCTGGAATTGATTGAGGCAGCGCTGCCTGCTTTGTCTTCCGCTTTGGAACCTGTCACGATGCGCAAGTCAGCCAAGGGTCTATTGCGAACATATCTTGGCGATGGGCCCTCCGACGCCGTATGGAGCGGGCGGATCAAGCGAGGCGAACGAACGACCCTTGATGCGGTGGTCATGTTTTCTGATTTACGAGGGTTCACGGCGCTTTCAGAAGCCGCACCCGAGGCCGATGTGTTTGACGCGCTGAGCGGCTACTTTGATCTGGTTGTTCAGTCTGTGGAAGATAACGGTGGCGATGTTCTCAAGTTCATGGGTGATGGAATTCTCTCGATCTTCACCATCGCAACTCAGGCTGATCACGCCGACCGATGCCGAAAGGCTGCGCAAGCCGCACAAAGTGTATTGGCCGGTTTGACGGTCCTCAACCGTCGCCGCGCTGAAGCGAAAAAGCCGTCTTTGGACGTTGGGATCGGGATCAATGTTGGACAAGTCAGCTATGGCAACATCGGCAGCCCTGGTCGACTTGATTTCACGGTTCTCGGAGGTGCAGTGAACGTTGCGAGTCGAATTGAGGGGCTGACTAAATCTATTGGCCGGAGAGTGCTGGCAACATCTGCGATTGCCGAAGTCTCCCCTGATCTGTTTTCCCCTTGTGGGTTTCAAGAAGTTCGTGGACTTGCGCGTCCAATCGAATTGTTTTCTCTCGTCGAAGAAGAGCTTTGATTCAGCGCTGACTTAATTTTGGCAGCATCGCGAGAAGCAGGAACCAGATATTGGGCACCAAGTGTTAAGAGGCAGGTTTTTACCTCATTTGGGAGTTTGCAAAGCCCGACGATGGATGTCCGGTTTGGGCTGCTGCTCGACAGACGAGTATCTGGCCAATCTGGGCTGGCCATATCCCGAGCCTGACAGAAGGAAAGGAAAGACTTCTTCGGTTGAGAACAGATGGGCCAAGTCCGGAGGCTTACGACTTTGCAACTGGCAAAGATATGGTTGTTAAATAAGCAGCCCAGCGACCTCAAATCTGGATCGACTATCCTTAACCCGTTGCTTACTCCTGAACCACCAAGTCTTCAAAACGCCTGGCTCCAGCTTCTGGTAATGTTGCGAAACGAATTCCATCAAGACCAATCTCATCTCGGAGCTTTGCCAGATGTTTCAGGTCATAACCAGAGTCTTGAGGTACGACTAAGAGCGCCTCTGGTACAAGTCTCCTAAGGAGCCAAAGATAGCCAAGTGTATTTATTGCGAACTGTCTTTCTACTCTTGTCCTGTGCGCGTTTATTTCGACCGCTACTTTGGGCTTCCCATCAACTTCGATGACGTAGTCAGGATACAATGAACCTAGGCTCCTTCCGTCTTTGAGCACCGCGTTGTCGGATCCGAACATCTTGGGGCCATATACCCTTAGAAAAGAGAAAACAGTTTGATCAAAAATTTGCGCGCGTTGAGGAGAGGATAGTTTTGAAAGATTTGTATCCGAGTGCTTTTCTGCTCGCTCCTGTCGGAGTCGGTCGAACTCGGCCTTTAGCTCGACTTGTCTCATTTGTCCGCCGAAGACCTGGGGCGCTAGTCTTTCAGCAGTGGTCGGATCCAGTTCTTCTATTTTCATCAAAAACATGACCAGGGTCATACCCAACCAAGCTGGTCTATCTTTTTCTACGTCAGGAAATCTCTTTTTTAACCACTTGTATGCTTCGAGCGGGTTTCTCAGGGTATGAGCACGCTTCCCTCTTAGTTCCGCCACCAAATTCAGAACTTCCGAAGATGTGCGAAGGTCATATTTTATTGGGTTTTCGACCGCTTCTGCTAGGGCTTCACCAAAATCTATCCAATTATCTTTTTTTGCCACGTCTTCGAGGCCGTTGCTTTTTCGCATCGGTTAGTTCACCATTATTGTGCATCGTCAACAATTATTTGCAAAATACGACGCCGATATTGTAGGGAATACCCTATGAAAATCGACAGTAGAGCAGAAATCCCTGCGCGCCAAGCTTGGCGAAGAGGGCAAAAAAGAAGTCGCATTTCTTGTCTACAAGAAAAGCAAAAGGCGTGATCCAGACTGAAAGTGGGTTAGAGGCAAGTTTTGCCTTTGGTTGTGACCTGCATCCGAAGGTTAAGGCTATCCGGCCGCAACCCTGCACATTCGATCTGAAATCAGGTCGTGTTTATCCAACAAAAGCGGAGCTCATCACCAAGTTCAAGGGAACGGGATACAAACCAAAACCTTACACCCCTGATTTTGAAGTCATCTGTTTTGATGGCCGGAAGCTCTTCGTGGAAGTGCGACACTCTAGATTGTTGAAGCACAATGAGAGCACGTTGCTACTGCCAAACATCTTTAGAAGCCTCGGTTTAGAGCTTCTGATCCTCACCGATCAATTTCTTGCCAGAGATTTGGTGCACAATATCCGATCTCTGCATCCCTACATTCAGAGGTCTCCGACTGACGAGTTCCTTCGCAAACTGTCTTCAATTGAAGCACAAACGTTCCGGTTGGAATTTCTCCTGCAAGAACTGGGTTGTAGCCAGATCGATGTACTAAGTTCAATCGTATTGGGCCACATCTCAGTTGATCTTAGAGCAGGCATGCTCCGACCCAAATCTGTTGGACAGTTAGCCTACGGCCAAAAGTCTCATCTGGAGATCTTTCCACTGTGACGCAGCAAGGCCCCAACTATGTCGGATGGAATGTTCTCATCGGAACGGAAGCTTTCGTGGTCAAGGAGTTTGGTCATCAACGAGACCACGTTTTGCTTCAGGATGAACAAGGGACATACAAAGAAATTACCAATGAAGAATTCAGGACGCTTTATTCTCTCGGTGTGGTAAGCAGCCCGCATCTTCATGGTACGACTTCCAAAAGACTGGGTACACCAGAGGAAAACAACGAAACGTGCTTTCGAGAACTGATCCTTGTCAGAGCAACTGAACTACAAAGACAAGGATACTCGTGGGCTAAGATTAGAGACAAATTGGCTGGTGAGTTCGCTGCGCATCCGCTTCATGTACATCGGAAGAAACCTTTTCCGACTGTAAGGACCATTCAGAATTGGCGCACGCAGTACCTACTTTCAGGAAAAGCAGGTCTACGATCCAAGACAAGTAATTCCGGCAATCGTACTCCGAGGTATAACGCGGAGTTCCGGGAGGTCGTTTTGGATCTTTTGGAAGAACATTTTCTTAACAACGACCTAAAAACTATCACTTGGATTGCCCGGCAAGCCAAGCGGCTGTACCGAAGGCAATGCGAATCCGAAGGCAAGGTGCCCGGTCCCTGCGGAAGAAAGTGTGTTGAAGCAATTGTTTACAGCCTGCCACATGCCGGACTTTTAAAACGGCGACTGGGGGACGAAGAGGCAAACAGGCGCTATCTAATGGCGCTGGAGTACCAAAGAGTATCCACCCCGCTCGAAAGGGTAGAATTGGATTGCACCACGCTCGATGTTTGGTGCGTCGATGATGACGGAACCCCAATTGGCCGCCCCCACATTTGCGTAGCAATCGACTGCGCAACCGGTGTTATTCTTGGGATGCAACTCAGTTGGAGCCGTCCCGACACTGCATTGGTTTCTCGAACTGTAAAGGAAATCTTGGAGCCCAAAACACCAGCATTTTTCATGATGCACGGTGTCGAGAACGATTTTCAGACATTCGGGACGCCTCAGCTGTTGATTACAGACCAGGGCACCGAAAACAGCGGTGACGTCTTCCATACGATCATCGATTGTTCGAGCCTGGAATGGCGCAAGATGATCCCAGGTCGACCGGATAAAAAACCGTTCATCGAACGTTTCTTCTTGGAGCTGAGCCGGTTTGTCACTCAATTCCCTGGTGCTTCGCAAACGTCCCTCATCGGCCCGAGAGATCGGACGGACAAGGCACAAAAAGAGGCCCGCCTAACTTTGCAAGAGATTGAAACGCGACTGCAAAAATGGCGCTACGATGTGTACTTACGCATGCCCAGGCGACGCGTACAACACGTGCTCCGAAGACTGGAATCTCCGATGCAATCTTGGCGTAGGACTTCCAAAGACTGTTTTGTACCAATGCCCCCAGATCCCCACGAACTCAGAGAGATGTTTATGGTTCAGGCTGCGACGAGAACTGTGCAACGGTACGGTATCTCCTACGGAGGAGTGACATACCATAGCGCTGAACTCGCCAACTACTTGAAAATGGTCGGTGTACCCACGACAGTCGATATCCGCGTTGACCCGAATGACATTCGAGAAATTGCGGTTTTGGATCGCCTGAATAATGAGCATTTCTTCGTACCCGCAAAGTATGAAGAGTGCCCGGCTCTATCCTTCGATGAGTTGGCGAGGCTGCGAAAGCAAACCTTCACCCCGGAAGACGAAGAGCTTCAAGAAAAGGCGCTGATCGCTGCGATGGCTCTGCACCTTTACGAAGAAGAACCAAAGGCAAGGACAAAGACCGCAAAGTCTCGGGAGAAGGCCGCCAAAGAGGAGCGAAGACAGGAAATCTTCGCCCAATCCAAGAAAGTCATGGATAAGCACGGGCATTCAGAGCCCGCGTACAGGGTGGAAAAACCTGAGTTTGATCTGCCCAACAAACTGCCAAGTTTTGTCTCTAAAGGAGGGTGCCCGCAATGACAGAGCGAGTGTTTGAAGTTCTGAACCAGACAATTGAACATCCGAGCTATTTGGTTGCCAAAGACAAATTGGTTGAAGCCGTCTCCATCTCTCGCAAGTTAAACGGCGCCGCAGTTTTCTTGTCCGGACCTACACGCTGCGGAAAGACGCAACTCTTGAATGACGTTCAAGTTGAACTCGGCAAGCGACCAGATCTCAGTAGCGACCTGCTTGAATATTCTGGTTTGAGCGGAGCAAGTGATTTTGTCATCGGAAGTATTCCGACCAAACCAAACAGCAAGACACTGCTTACAGCGATGCTGGAAGCCGTTGGGGTCAAAGCCGGACCAACCCAAAGCGCGCACGATTTACAGGCCCGTCTGTGCTTCGCTGCGCGTGAAAAAGGTATTCGCACAATCGCGTTGGATGAATGTAGCCATTGCGCCGAACGAGGTGCTCATCTGTCAAAACGTGGCGCAACCGACCATTTCAAATGGCTAATCGATCAAACAGGGGTCACGTTGATCCTCGCCGGTTTGCCTAAGTTTCAGGGGCTCATTGATGAAAACGAGCAATTGAGGGACAGAACGCTGTCGACCATCGAGCTGTTTCCGTATGCTTGGTCGAATGGCGCCGATGCTACAAGCTTTGCCGCAGCGTTCTCTGAAGCTCTATGCAACATGCAAGCCGCCGGTGGCCAGTTTGACTTTGATTTTGAGGAACTGGTGGTCAGATTATACGGCGTAACGGGAGGTCGCGTTGGAATGCTCGTGCGCATCCTCCAAGTGGCTGCTCTCAAGATGAAGTCGAAGACGCTGACATCCAAGATTATCTCGGACAGCGCAATTCAGTTAACGCAACAGAGCCTAAACGCTGATTACTTTTTTGGGGAGGAAGCACCTCAGAAAATCGACCTTGTTCGATCCTACATTCAAGTCATGCAGGACGCTGGCTTGGATGTGACCCCAGAGTCACTCATTGACCTGGAGGCGTTAGAGGCCGCATGACATCGAAACGCTCCGACTTCCTGCGACCAGAAAATTCGGAAAGCTTGTTGGGCTATTTTAGGCGATTAGGGCGAGCAAAAGCACATTACTTTACGTCGGACTTCTTGACGGAACTTGGCAATCGATACGGGCGTCGATTGGTTGATGATATCGCAGCCATTGAAGAGGAGTTGGGAGTTCCACCCGGGACACTTGAACGTCTCGCACCTAGCTCGCCACCGAAAGATTCTAGTCGAGACTGGCAATACGAACGTCTTTACTCTGACCCAGTTTGCCCCCAATGCCTGGCGGAAAAGAAACCATATCAAGCGCATTGGCGGCACTCCCTGGTAACTGCGTGTCATGAACATCGATTGAGGCTGGTTGATGTTTGTCCAAACTGTTCGGAGAGATTGACACCAAAGGTAGGTGGCTATCGTTTGTGCAGTTGTGGGTTTGCCCTTGATAAACTGCCGCAATACCAAGCTTCAGAACACGAATGCGATATTGCATCCGCAATCTCAGGCACCGGGTCATTGGTCCCCCATGCAAAAACAGGAACAACGCCCCCGAGCAACATTGGTAAGTTCATTCATTTTCTAGCCTCTGGGTTTCAGGTTAGCCGTACAGGAAAGTCCGGAAAAACGAAAATTCCGAAGACCGTTGAAGACGCCGTTCGATTAATGGCACCGGTCGAGCACCTTTTGGCAAATTGGCCACATGGTTTCGAAGACTACGTGAAAAAGCTGCTCCATGAAGGTGATCCCGTTGCCACTTCTGCTCCTGAGCGGCTTGGCAACTGGTATCAGCGCCTAATGCGGTTTCGAGAACCTGAATACGATGTGTTTAAGGACGCAGTGGCTCGTGTGATCGAGAAAGAATTCAGTGGCTTCCATCCGGGTCATTTGGCGTCTACTTCATCGAGAGAGTGGTTGCCCGCAACGGAAGCGGCGCGACAACTCGGAATTTCTGCACAGCGTCTCGTTGCGGCAGTCCAGAAAAAAGAGATCGCTGGTAAGATCAGTCAACGCGGATTTGGACATAATCAAACAGTCGTTCCCAAATTCGAAGTTCTCAACATTGCAGCAGATCGTCGGCGCTTCTGGAGCGCGGCAGAAACATGTGACTATCTGGGAGTTGGACGTACACAATTCCAATTTCTCAAAGAACTTGGTGTGGTCGGCGAAGTCCCAGTTTCAGATCGGCCACCACTCGTGGATGGCCGGTTCCACTCGAATTCTGTAGAGGAACTTGTCCTCAAGATTAGAGCATCGGCCACTGAATTGACGGGAGAGGCAGTTTTGTTCAAAGAGCTTACGCTTAATCGAACAACCGACAAGACGGCGCTGAAGAAACTCATTCGTCTAATTTGTGAAGGTTCTGTCGCTGCTGCATTGGAAGATCAGGATGTCCAACTCGGTGATTTCAGGTTCCAGAAATCGGCTGTTGAAGAACTTCTCAGATCAGAAAGGCACTCGTTGGACTGGACTGCAAATGATGTCGCGAAGTTAACGGGCTGGAAGGCCCAGGCTGTAACTCACTGGTGCAAGCTGGGCCTGCTCGGATCTCGCACCGTTCCGCATGGCCCAAGCGAGTCTTTCTTGGTCAAACCGCAGCAGCTTGTGATCTTTCAAAGCGAGTACATGCCCGTTGCGACACTGGCGAGGTCAAGAGGAACTACGTCCCGAAAGCTCCTGTCTGATTTTGAGAGCAAAGGGATTGAGACCCATGGTGCGCAAATGGAAGGTAAGACGACGCGAGGACACTTGGTCAAACTGAGTGATCTGGCTTCGCTGCTGTCTGAGGCTGCCTAGTGCTCGCCTGCGCCATCCGAAAAGAACACCACTGAAATGCGTTGTCCAATTGCGGGTTCGTGGTCGCGTGAAACCTGCTCAGCTTCCTCGATGACCCGGACCATCTTTTCATGGATCTCAGTGGACGCCTGATGATCGCTTTCGAGCTTTTCCAGGATAACCTGAAGCGCGATGTACCCCTTGGGAAGATCCTCATAGGCGAAGCTATCACGCACTTCGTGTTTTGCTTGTTCCCAGAAGGGATCAAGCTCACGGCTCCACGCCTCGCACACCATTTCCACGGCCGGCAGTGAAAGATGGCCAAACCATTCTTGATCACTGAATCCGACACCACTCTTGCGTCCCATGAACTCGGCGCAGGCTTTCATGAGGCTCTCAACGCGCGCCGGGCGCAAGTCCCACTCGGTCAGCTTGCCAATCTGCTCTGAAATCGTCTCTAGCGCTTCAGAGAGATCTTCCAGTGACATGTGGGCGTGTTCCATGCCAAGGCTTCTGGTCCGTTCGTATGCAGTCTCCAGAGTTTGGACACAGGCCAGCTGGTCGCGTTCCAATATCAGGCCTGGCGCAGTATCCTTAAGAAGCAGCAGGCGAGGCGGAAAGAAGCTATTGCTCTTGCTAAATCCTTTGAGATGTAGCGCCGTGAATTTCTCACGGGCCGACAAGAGCGCCAACTCCGCGCCCCAGGTTCCCTGGATTTTGGCTTTGTCGATGAGTTTGTAGCGGTCTTCGGGGATTGTTTGCTTGGTGCGTTCCAGCACGTCGTGAAAGTTATTGTCGCGAAGCTGCCGCGGGGATCGCAGGTATTCAACGACACTCTCGAGGATCAGTTCTGCGTCTTCAGTGCTTTCTTCCAAGACGGCGTCGATTGGCGCCTCCCCAGCCAAAGTTCTATAGTTCTCTATGCGCTGGGCGATTTTTTCGTCAGATGCAAACTGACCTACTGGCACATCAATAAGGTGGTAATTGACGACCCCGAACTCACTATCGATCCTGTCGATCCTACCCAGACCTTGGATGAGCTCTTTCAGGTTCGAGGTCAGGCCAAGCAGCACCAACGTGTCTGACGACTGAAGGTTGATACCTTCAGCCATCTTGTAAGTCAGAAAAACCGATGCAGATCCTTTTGGTTCGTTCTTTCCTCCAGGTCGGAAGTAAGCCTCTACGGACTTGCCCTGTTTGATACGCTTGAAACTGTCGGGGCCATCTCCAAAGATCGCCTTCACGGCGCGATCTTCACCCTTGGTTTGGTTTCCCACGACATAGTTGGTGTGGAGGCCTCTGCGCGACAGCGCTTCTGCAAAAATCTCCAGTGTGTCCGTCCGTTCTGCGAGAAAGACGACCCTGTCTTTTTCATTTTGTATTCTCACGCACGCCTCATACCGCTTCTCATCAAGCTCCTTGAGAACACTGAGACCCAGTTTTTGGTTTAGAGCGTCGCATTTCTTTGTGGGTTCAGGCGCTTCTATTCCCAGTGCTGCGAACATGTCGGACTGGTCGCGGTGGGATACCTTTTTCTTCGATTTTCCACCACGCTCGAAGTCGCGAAGCGATTTGCCAATAGCTCCATGAGACATCTCCCAATGGGCTTGGGCGGCGCTCACGCGCAGAATGTTCAAAAGGTTGCGGATGTAGAGTTGGTCCTGGGTGCTTTGTTGCGTGCTGACATGCCCGAACCGGCTTTTCTCGACAGCGGTCACCCTACCGCCAGGCGCAAGTTCTTTACAGAGTGCCACAATCTCATCCAGGCGCGTTTGCTGAGGCTTTGTCACCTTAAGTTTCTTCGGGCGCCCGTGGTTTTCTAGTCTTGGGTAACTGTGCTTGGTCGGATCTTCGTCCTCGCCAATGCATTTCCGTTGTCTGCGTGTCAAAAACGGCGAAACCAACTGAGCGAGTTCGTTGCGAGCCTCTCGCGTGAGCGTCGTGTCAGGTTCTGACAGGACGGCCAGTTGCGCATCCTGGTTGAAGATATCCTTAGGAACTTGGGTTTCGCGCTCGAACAATTCACCCATGGCCTGAATGAAATGCGGAGTCATAAAAATGGACGCTCGCTTTTCCTGCATATGGGTCAACCAGTCGACATCGCGGTTCCCGAGCAGAGTCGCCGACAGGCAGACGTTCCAGCTTGGCGGGGCGAGCTCAATAGCTGAGGCCATTTGAGATGCTTGTTCAAAGCCCGGTGTCACAGTGTGGCTCTCATCGATTATTAGAATGCCAAACTGATCGAGCCTGAGCCCAGATTTTTCTTCATCGCCAGCGCCGCGGAGGTGTTGTTTGGCAAGTTTGCTGTTTGCGACAGGTTGGAGCGAGTTTGTCGAGTACTTGCGCCAACTGGGAATGACTTTGGGTGGGGCAATTACAGCTGCATTTTTTCGCGCAACGCCATGGACCGGGGAGCGAGGCACGACTTCTGAGAACGTTTCTGACAACGCTTCGGCCAGGTGACAGCCGATCTCTGTCTTTCCTGAACCGGTTGGCGCTTCTACAAAGGCGATCCCATGATCATAGACGATGGAACACGCCTCATAGGTCAGCTCCTGTTGATACCCAAACAGCATATGGCTCGTGATATCTTTTCGGTCTCCGGTGAGCCAAGGTTCGAACCCCTTTTGTTCGGAGATCGTACGCGCCATCGCATCTTCAGCGGTCACCGGTTTGATGAGCTTTTCGAGTATCTCCAGCGCTTCGGTATTCCAATCGACAGATACATCCCAAGCCTGCTCAGCGGCTTCTGTGCGTTCGACCTGAAGTTCATGAGTGCCCGCATCCAGGTCATCGGCATACTCGATGTTTCTGTAGAGCCCTGAGTAGGAAAAGTTTGCGGATCCGGCGACGGCACCTTTTGGCGAGCTGACGATTTTTGAGTGTAGCCGCCGGTCCCCGGTTATCCCTAACTTGCGTTTGGCAAGCTCCGGATCGAAGACACGCAAGTCAATTTTGCCGGTTTTGATGGCGTGTTTTGCCAGCACCGCGATAAGATCGTGATCCTCTTCCACTTGAAGCCCGGAGCGCTCCAGCCAGTAGAGTTTCATTTCTTCGGTGACTGGTTTGGGGTTGGTCAGCCTTTTGGTATTAGCCGTGTCGATCCCGAACGATATCCGGATCCGGATATCGCTGTCGTTTTCGGGATCCCTCAGCTCTGGCAATTCCTTCATCAAAATCGACAGTGAAGACAAGAAGTCCTGATACCCGGTGACAATCAGACAATCCCCAGAGGTGATATGGGGCCGATAAAGATTGATGACCGGCCGGTCGATATTGGTGCCGACCTTCGCAACCGGTTCGACACCAAGCTTGTCTTCGGGCTTTTGATTTGCTTCGGTGAGCTGCTTTGGTTTGGAACGCAGCCAATCAGGGAGTGAAAACAATGAACAAGACTTGGTTTTAGGACGCTTAGTCTAATATTGATACTGCGGGTATCGTCCTTCAAGACATCACAGGAAGAAACATTCGTTTTCCTGAAACTGTCGAAAACGCGCACCGGTTTTGTGGCAGAAAGCCAGGATTTCGAGATTTAACATAAGTCTCGATTATGTGCCGCTGATACGCGCACTTGCCTCTATTGGCTGAGACTCACAAATCTGTGGCGTCGTCGCACAAGTGGTATCAGCAATACTTCTATATCTCTCTGACGAACATTGGATTGGAAAGAAAGATGACGGAAGCGAGTGAAATCGGGCGTGTCCAACTCCGGAACGAATACAAGGTAGACAAGGTTCCAAGTGGGTTCGTTGTATCGTCGGTGGATAAAAAGGGTCAGATCTTCTCTCAATTATTCCAGGAATGCGTCGTTGACAGCTGTATCTCCGTTCTTCGTGAACGAGAGTGGAAAGTGGACGAAGCGACCTTTGAGCTGGCAGGTGTGGCAGAAGAAGAAGGTTGGCCATTTAGCTACGGCTACAAATTGAAGTTTTTCGTTCAAGGATTGCTGGTCATTCTGGTCGCCTTGGGTCGAGCGGATTACGAAAAAGTCGGTAGGGCATTTATCTACCGAGTGCACGCTTAGGGTTCCTTAAGGTAAACTTCCTTGCTGCATGGGTTGTGCTTGCCTGACGTAGATGTCAAACCGAGACACGAAGAAACCTTCGTTTCGCATATGGCTGAAAATAAAAAGTTTTCGGCATATTCGCAAAAGTTTCGATCATAAAAAGTGCATATGTCCTTCTCAGTTAAGGAGTTGAAATCTTTGGGCATTGTCAAAAATACACTTGAGGCATTTCCAAGAGGTCGCACGACGAACGAACTCTTCGCATTGCTTGATGTTGACTTCAAAGCAAGCCGCAGAGAGGAAATTCGTGCGGAACTTTTGGCATTGCAACAACAAGGTGCCGTTGTCCTTGGGCGCGATAAAAAGTGGCGCGCAATTAGTCGAGTTGGTGTTGCTCGGAATACAGCAGCACAGCACGCACCGGCAGGTACTCCGTTCATCGACTCAAATAAGCTTGTCGCGGCGCCAGGGACATTTCTGAAGGAAGAAAGTCCAATCCTCGAGGTGGAGCAGGACTCAAGTTCCGATCAGGCAATAGACCCAATTGCTCTCCTAAAGTATTACCGCGCCGCTTTGCAAAGCGATCCTCGCGGTGCTTTAACGCAAGCTGACGACCGTCATGGAACTGCTTTCCAACTCGTTAGTGGCAATGGTGATCTCGTTCCTGGTGAGAACGAAATTGGAGTCGTCCGAATAAGTTTGGAGAACCTTCCGGATAGCTTCCGCGAAGCTCTTTCTCGGCGAGACGCCAACGAAAAAACAATGGCAGTTGGCTGGCCGATTGCAGTTTCGAAGAGAAATGGCGCACCTTCTATCCAACCGGTAGGTTTAATCGCGGCAACTTGGGATAGAGATGATCTGTCATTGCGAGTACGCATCGACACTGACGACGTCATGGTCAACCCGGATTGGGTGAAGGCACTTGCTCGGAATTCTGCCTGGTCAGAAGCCAAACTGTTCGAAACTTTCACGGGGCAAGCGGGAACTGGGCTATCGAAAGACGCCTTTCTTGCGAAGGTAAAAGAAGCGGCGGCACGACTAGTTGTTGGAAAAATAACAGGACGAAATTTTGCAGCGACCCTCGATCCGAACGATGAGGGAATTTTCGATGCGATGGGTTTTTTTCTGCCTACCGAGACCTCATTCACGTCAGGTGCAGTCAGAGACCTAGATGTGATTGCGACTTGGGACAGCCAAAAAATATCTAGAACGGCGCTTGGCCAAGTTCTGGGTTTGCCTTACACGGGTGAGTTAAGATCGGCGGCACCGATAAATGTTGGGCCTCTGAATCATGAACAGATTCAAGCCACGGCAAACTCCTTAAGCACACCGTTTTCTGTTGTGACTGGTCCACCCGGAACAGGTAAAAGCCAGGCAATCGTTGCGATGGTTGCTTCTGAAATTCTCCAAGGCGGGTCCGTCGTTGTCGCGTCAAAAAACCACCAAGCGTTAGATGCTGTTGAGGAACGGCTTTCGGAAATCGCGCCGAGCGTGAATTTCTGCGTACGGACTTTGGATCCTTCCCGCGACATCGATCAAGGAATGGTTGAAACAGTTGCAGAGCTTGTTCGTGAACCAAGCAGGGGAACGGGGGAGGTCGATCCAAGTGTTGTTGCTAGTCTCGCTTCAGTATCGGAAAGGCGACAAGCGGCTCTGGAGCAAATTGGTCTTATTCGAACCCTGAACACCCGCCTCGCCGACACGGTCGAAAAAATTGATCTCTTGGAAAAAGAGAGCCCCGAAGAAGCCGATGCCGTTTCTGCGGAGCACAAATCCAGCTTATGGGCGCGTATTCTGGGATGGTTGTTCGGACGGGCAAAACCTGCTGCTCATTCAACCGGTTTGGACAATATTAGTGAGCTCAAACAGGATGTTTTAAGTTGCCGCAAGCAGCTGATGGAGATCGGCACTCCAGGAGACCCTGTCGTATTGACAGAAGAGACTGAGAGCTTGGCCAAAACGGTGATGCGCCGGCTATTGGAAAAACGCGCTGCTCTCACAGAAGATCAACGTATTTCGCTCTCAAATCAGCACGATGATCTGACTTTGCATGGCGGAGAGACTATGTCCCGCACAATCGCGCAAAGTGTTTTGGAACACCGTCCGCTTTGGTTGGCCTCCGTGCTTGGAGTGCCGCGTCGTATACCGCTATATGAAGGTTTGTTTGATCTCGTTGTCTTTGACGAAGCAAGTCAGTGCGATATTGCATCAGCGTTGCCACTTCTGGCGAGAGCAAAGCGCGCCGTGGTAGTCGGTGATGATCGGCAGCTTGCTTTCATACCTCAAATCGGTCTCAAACAAGACCGCAATTTGATGGCTTCGTACGGTCTTCCGCCACGGGGAACGGGTAGGTTTTCTCAAGGTCGAAAAAGCCTGTTCGATCTTTCTCGGAGTACGCCCAAAGTTCCCGCCGTCATGCTTCGCGACCAATATCGTTCCGCAGAAGACATCGTCGGTTACATAAACGATGCGTTCTACGGCGGAAAACTCAGAGTTTCTGCTGATTTAAGTCGGTTGAAACTGCCTAAGGGGCAAAAACCTGGCCTAGCTTGGACGGATGTTTCAGGTCCCGCCGTCGTATCGCATGGCTCACAAAATGTGAACATGAAGGAGGTTTCGGCGATTGTAAGTCATGTCGAGGCTTTGCTTACGAAAAACAGCTACGGGGGAAGCATCGGAGTTATCTCTCCGTTTAGATCGCAGGTTCAGGAATTGGATAAGGCTCTACGGGAAAGGATACCCGCTGACCTCTTGCAGGCCTCGGACCTGCGGGTTGGAACAGTCGATGGTTTCCAAGGACAGGAACGAGACTTGATTCTGTTTTCGCCCACAGTTCATTCCAGGATTAGAAGCAGCGCTGTAACGTTTATTCAGAGAGACTGGCGCAGGTTGAACGTCGCGATTAGTAGAGCCCGGGCTGTTGCGCACGTGTTTGGTGATCTCAACTTCGCGCAATCTGGGAAAATCAAGCAGCTTAGAACCTTGGCGGCACGGGCGACCAGCCCAACGCGTCAAGGTGGCGAAGGTGTTTTTGACAGTGAGTGGGAACGGGTTGTTTTTCACGCTTTGAAAGCACGAGGGCTCGATCCTAAACCCCAATACCAGATTATGGGCCGCCGCCTCGACTTTGCTCTGTTTGGCGAAGGGGACATAAAGCTTGACCTCGAAATAGATGGGCGTCGCTGGCACCAGGATGCCGACGGCAATCGCAAACTGGATGACCATTGGCGCGATCACTTGATGCGCTCTGCCGGCTGGAAAATTCAGCGGTTTTGGGTCGATGAATTGAAACAAGATATGGAGGCGTGCCTTGACCTCGTCGAACGTGAACTCAGCAAGTGAAACCTGGCGAAAGTCGCGAACATTCACCCTTATCGCAGCGGGAACTGGTTTGTTGTCCGCCGCTGCCTTCGGTTTCTTGTTGTTTAAAATTAACACTCTAGAAACTGAGTATGGCGAGATCCGCGGCAACAAAGAGCGGATTCTGCGCGCGGTCGAAGATGCCCAGGAACAACATGCCGATCTGGCAGGCAAAATCAGCAACAGTCAAAGCGAACTTTCGAATTTGAAAGCAGAAGTAGCGCTGGCTGCTGCTGCTCAGCAAGATCTTGATAATCTTAATGCCGCAGTGAATGAAGCCAAAGAAGCCTTGGCTGCACTATCGCAAGAGAAAACAGAAGCGGAGCGCTTGATTGCTGACCGAAACGCGGCAGAAACAGCCCTGAAGAAAGCCAAGTCATCTGAGCAAGAGCTCTCAAGAAAGGTCGAAAAACTTCGTGATGAATTGATCAAAGCAGAGGACCAAGCGCGAGACGCACAGCAAAGAAGAGACGTTTTAAAAGACGAAGTCGCCAATTTTGAACAGCGCAAAGATGATCTGGATGCGATCAATGCAAAGTTAAATTCGAAACGAGCAGACTTGGGTTCTTTAGAAGCAGATCTTCAAGACACGAAAAAGAATTTGAGCGAGCGTGAAGCTGAAGCTGAGCAAGCTGAGCGCCGACTATCCAACGCGCAAGACACACTTGCTTCACTTCGGCCAAGATTGGAAAAGCTCGAAGACAAGTTGTCTTCTGTACAAAATGAAAGGAACAAACAAGTTGCTCTGCTTGAAGGCTTAAATGCGGAAAGAACCGGCCTTGAAGAAAAGGTTCAGTCTTTACGCACTGAAGAAAGTAGGCTCCAAGAAATTTCAAAGCAATTAGTGGCCAGTCAAGATCAACTCGCACAGAGGCGCTTGGATCTTGAAACGGCCGAAAACAACAAAGATGATCTCGAAGCCCAAATTGCGTCTGTTCGATCCAATCTAAATACCGAGAGCACCGATTTAACACGAGTGACCGGTGAATTGGCCGCCCTAAGGCAAAGCGTAAGCCTTTTGTCTGCGCAGGAAACGGAAGCAAAGCAACGGCTAACTGCTATCGAAACAGAACGGGATGGCGCAGCTCTCGCTCTCGAGGCGACTCGGAAAGACTTAGAAGGCAAGAAGGCTGAAGTCGTCGCCGAACTAGAACTACTTAGACAACGGCAAAGCGAACGCCTTGGCGAAGAAGCACGATTGAGCCACCTCAAAGTTCAAAGCCAAGCACTGTCTGAGATCCAAAAGGAACTTAGTCAACTTCTCAGCCAAAAAGAGAGTATCTTGAAAGAGAACAGCGAGTTGGAGGTCCAGAACAACCAACTGGGAGTTCAAAAACGCGAATTAGAAAGTGAAATTGCCCGACTAAAATCTGAGGCAGAGAATTTTAAACCTGCGTCTACCAGTGCAGTTCAGCCCGAGTTGCCAAATAACCAACTCGAGCAGTCACAATCCGATGAAATCGAAACGCCAGCCGAAGGAGTTAACTGATGGGTTCTCTATTACTTACTGTTATGGTTATTGGCTTTGGATTGCTCGCGCTGACCATAGTAATGGTAGTCGTTTCGGCGCGAGCTGATCAGGCCATCACGATAAAAGGCCCACTCGCGACCCTGGGTGAGCTAGAAGCGCAAATTCGCGGAAAGTCGACGACCTTAGACGACCTAGAAGCGGAGTTGGAAAAACGCCGAGGTGCAATATCCAGCATTTCAGATATCCAAGCTGAAGTGGACAGTCTTTTACGTCAAAAGGACGAACTTCTTGCGGAATGGCAGCAGCTCGAAGAGCGACGCCAGGAAGTGCTCGCGATGCGGCAGGAAACTGAGGACGCCCAGTCTGCACTTGCAGAAGTGACTCGAGATTTATCCGAAAAGTCCAGTGAGCTTGAAAAGGTCGAGGCTAGGCTAAAACGAGCGGAAGAGCTGGTTGGTCAAATTTCGCAACTAGAAGAAGATCACAATCGCTTGGAGCAAACAGTTTCGAAGCTGCGAGAAGAGCTGGCCAATCTCCAAACACTCAAGGCCCGTGAAGAAGAGCTACGCGACAAAATTGAGAAATTGGAGCGAGATATTACACGCGTCGAGGCGGAAATTGAGGGCTTTGATCGGCGACGGGAAGAGGCTGAAGAGGCCGCTCGTATTGCAGAGTCGAGATTGGAAGAACTTAAAGCAGACTATACGGACGAGGCAGCTCGAGTTGCGTCGACTCAAACCGAATTGTCGCGAATGGAAGCGCAGCGTGCTGAACTTCTGGCACAAATTGAAACATACAAAGACAAAGCGGGAATTTCCGGAAGCAAAAAGGCTGCTGATCCGCTTTCTGAACTTAACGCACTGCCTCCTGTTCTGAAGGACTTGAATACTTGGGAAACGCATGCCCAAGAGCAAGAGAACGAAGCTCTGCATCGGGTTTCAAACCACATGAAAGCGCATGGGCTGGATTACCATACAAGGGTCATTCGGGCCTTCCACACAGCGATGAAAGTCAACGAGACTACGCAAATGGCAGTTTTGGCTGGGATTTCCGGGACCGGTAAAAGCCAATTGCCTCGTCGATATGCCCAAGCAATGGGCATTGGGTTTTTGCAAGTGCCAGTCCAACCGCGTTGGGATAGTCCGCAGGATCTAATGGGCTTCTACAACTACATCGAAGGTCAATTCCGACCTACCGATTTGGCGCGCGCTTTGTACCATCTGGATGCGTTTAACGGTCCAGCGGAGAGCAGTGACTTACAAGATCGGATGATGCTCGTTCTTTTGGATGAAATGAACCTAGCAAGGGTCGAGTACTACTTCTCAGACTTTTTGAGCCGGCTGGAAAGCCGACCCGGCATTGATGAGACATATAAGTCAGAGGCCCGGAAGGATGCCGAGCTTGAGCTAGACATTCCAATGCCCGAAGGTCAAACGACCCCAAGAATATTCCCTGGTTATAATGTTCTGTTTGCCGGAACGATGAACGAAGACGAGAGTACACAATCTCTGTCCGACAAAGTCGTGGACCGAGCAAATGTCATGCGATTTGCGGCCCCTAAATCGATTAAAGCAGGAACACCTCAGGGAAAACCGGCTGACTCTAAAGCTCTCACACGCACACAGTGGCGAAAGTGGGTGCGTGGTATCAACGCCCTTGCGGAGGACCAATCGCGGGTTGAAATGCATGTAGAGAAAATGGTCGAATACATGACTAAACTTGGTCGTCCGTTTGGCCATCGTCTGGGCCGCTCAATTATGGCTTATGCGGCGAATTACCCGGAGGACAACGGTAGAAGAGACATCCAAACAGCGCTGGCCGATCAGGTCGAAATGCGCCTTCTGCCCAAGTTGCGCGGCATAGAGATGGAAAATGCCAGCACAGAACTTCAAGAGCTATCCAACTATGTTGAGAGAGAACTAAGCGACCCAGTTTTGGCAGATGCAATCCGTCACTCGGCGGAAGTCGCAGAAGATGGGACGGGTCAGTTTACTTGGCGTGGGGTAACACGAGGATGAACCTTCTTCGCCGACCATGGTCATTGAAAGCAACTGATGCGCAAGAGGCTGTCCTCGGGCCGAGCGACTGTTTGCTTGGCGACGCAAAGGTCGGCGAAGGCGGACGTTCCCTACACGCTCCCTTGTTAAGTTGGGATGATAGAGAGCTTCGTCTATTTCCCTATCCAAAATCCGGAACAGCTGAAAATCCGGTGAAAGTCACCGGATTACCAGCCCGGCCAAAGATTGGGCTTGAGCCAAAAACACCGGCGGAGGAAATCTCCGTTGCTGCGTCAGAACGCATGCACAGGGTGCTAGCAAGGATTGAAGAATTAGAGGCGGCGCTCGATGATCCCGAAAACCTGTGGACCCGTTTGCAAGAAGCCTGGAATCGCGCGGAAGACGAAAGTGACCCTAGGATGGCCGAGATCGTCCGGCAATCCATCGGGGTGAAGCCTTACTTGCTGGAACTAGAAAAGAAGATACGGCGAGTACTGAGACGAAATCGTGAGTTGACTCCGTTGGACCGCGTCCAAGAGATGGATCGAGCTTCAATGCTCTGGATGGTTAGGCAGCCCGGAACAACGACCGCAGAAAGAGCGGGCGCAGATCAACGCATTCTGGCTATTGCACGCCACGAAAACTTCGACACTCTGGAAAATCGCGTTTTGCACGCGTACCTGCGTTTGGCTTCCCACTTTGCGAGGCAATGGATGCGGGAGCATCGTCGCGCCGAAAATAGTAAACGCTATAGGGATGTTGAAGCATACTCGAGGTTGTGCCGGCGTTTGTCGCGCGAATTAAACCAGCTTGGTGTCAGTGTCGCAGAACCAGGTGTTACGGCGAATTATGTTTTGCTGGAAAATCGAGCCTACAGAGCAGTGAACGAGGCGCGGCTTCGACTTCTCAGGCAAGACAAAGCCGAAGATGAACTGTGGGCCTGGCAAGCGCAAAGCTGGACAGACTTCTGTGTTCTTGCCGTGACACTGGCGCTGCACGGATTGAAGGAAACTAAGCTTCTCGCTCAAGCGCCCCTTGTGTGGTTGGATGAAGCAATACAGGGTCGTCGATTTCTACATGACAGACCTTTGGCGGTTTTCTGGCTGCAAGAAAGCGGGTTGATCGTGGAGGTCCAAGCCCGGCCCGAGGCTGTAACATCCATTCAATTTGGAGCTAAGGCGCACGTTTGGTTGAGAATTACCGATCTTAAATCAGATGAATTCGAGCGGCGCGTCCCCGTTTGGACGCCAAACCCATTTGAACGGATGTCACCAGGCGACGAGGCGAGGAATGCTGCAATTTTGATTGAAGCACTTCGAAAGAAAGCCAGCCAGGAGGTCATCCGGGAAGGCTTAATTTTGATGCCAGCCCATGGAGAGTTTGAGAACTCAGAAATCTCAATTGGTGCAAGCAGGGTCTGCGCGATTGCTCTCGACGCCCGTGGTGAAACACTGAAGGAAGGAAAAGCGGCTCTTGCTGACTTTGTCCGCTCGTGTTTTCAGGAGTCGCCAAATTGAGAAAGTTAGTCGGATATGACCTCAATGGGTGGAATGACTTCGGTGCTAAAAACTGGTTGGAAGTGCCGGGTCAAGAGACGATTGTAAACACAGAACAACTGGTTCGCGGCGGCGTCGGTGGTGTCGTCGTCAGGGTCGATGATGCGTCACCTGGAGCAGAAATTATCGGTGGTATGCAGGCTCTCAGATCGCCTCATGGACGTGGACCTGGTTGGGGAAAAGTCGGAAGTGCGGATCGGCGCCTCTCAGTAAGATCCATGATCGACAATGCACCAGAATTTGAGCTTGAATTGGCTGGGTCTTTGTCGGCCATGGCTTCCGCTCGAAAAGCTACGGTAGTTCTCGCAATTCCCGACCTGCCAAATCTCGACGAAGAAAAACAAGAAGCGCTTTTGTCCAGCCTTCGGAAGTTGAGACCGGGGCGCAGACTGTTGGTTTGGCGATCTGTCCTGGCCGTAATTGCTGGCTTAAGCGATGAGACGTCTCAAAGATGGACAGAAGGGCAAACCATTGGAGTGATTGGGCACCATGCAAAGGGCCTGTCAGTGCAAGTTTTAAAGTTAAGACGAGAGGAAAAATTTGCGCCAGAGCGTAAACGCGTTGGTGAGCTAATCGAGTGTGACTTAGGATTGGACTCACTGCTGGATCAAGCTTCCGCGTCCTTAACGGAAAAATGTGAGAACCCTCGCCGCTCGGATCATGTCGTTGCGTCCAACTTGCCATGTCAGCTTGCTGTTGAGGGAACTTGCGACGTTGAGCCCTTGAGGCTTTGGAACGGAAGATGGGAAATCATTGAACCTCCAAAGAGCTTTTTGCCAGCTACGGGAGACGTTCCTTCAAAACTGGTCCAAGCGCTGGCTGGATGCGATCACTTGTTGTTCGAAACTCCAACAACAGGACAAATTCGCAATCTTATTATTGGCAAAATACAAGACGCGTTAGGGCGCGAAGTCCAAGCTTTGAAACCCGAAGCGGTGGCTTTGGGAGCATTGGAAGCTGCCCGACGGTTGTCGGAAAACGACCCGGTTTATTACGACTTCCTGCCTCAGATTTCCACCATTGTTCAAAACGCGGATGGCGCAGCGAATTATGATCTCATTCCTCCGGATGCTCTGTTGCCGGCGGGGCAGTCATACCAAAGCGACAGGCCAGCTCGCCTTGGCTTAGTTGCAGGCACCGACGAGATCAAAGTACATTTGAAGAAACAAACGGATTCAACACCTCGTAGAGCCGTTGTTCCTCTTGCGATTCCACCACAGACAAACACACCTGTTGAGCTTCATTTGCAGCAAACGCCCGCTGCTGGCCGCGCAAGACTCACATTGGTCTCCGAGGCGTTTGCAAGCCCCTTGGTTGTTGACTGGGCGCATGCTCAGCAGCTTGATCAAACATGGGAGGAGGTTATCGAAAGCTTGGAGCCAGAGAAACCGTCGGTGCCCAACCGGCTGGTCCTACCGTGCGGTTCTGACAATTGGTTTGAGACTGAGCGTAGCTACGGCTTGATTGAGCTCCTTGAAGACAATTTGGATAAACGAATACCTGACTGGGAAACGCTAGCCAACAAAGTGTCGATGCGACCTTTCGGAAAGTATTCTGTTTCAAGCGACGGTGACCTTCCAAAGGGCATCCCCGACACAGCTCCAACTCTTCTCGACAAGGCTATAGAGCGTGCGGAACAAGATGTGCGTGCGCGTCTAAATGGCGACGGAACCGACGAAAACCAATCTCTGCGCTTTCTGACCTGGCTGTTCAAAAGATGCCCAGATTGGGTTGTTCCAAACTTACTAGAAGCTTTGGATTCTCCAGTTAGACAACACCCATTTATTCTTGCTCCCGGAAGCAGATCACTGATGCTTCAAGGAATTGGGCGAACTGCTACCAATCCTTTACATCAGCGGCAGGCTTTTGATTTTTTGCTATCACTTCCCAAGGAACGTTGGAAAAAAGACCAAATGGCCTGCGCTGCATTTTTACTGTCGAGAAATGACAACGCACCCATGCTTCTTGCTCGCAAAGAAGTGGACTTCATTGCGTCGGTTGCTGAGGCCAAGGTTCGTGAGGCCGTTGGTAAAGACTTTTCAACGGCTTATTCTTATGGTCCATTCCTGTTGGTCGGTCTGTTAAGATGGCGTCTGAAAGATCCATGGGCTTTGGTAGCAGGACGTGATCCGGTGGCCGATAACCTTCTTGCCGCAACGGAATTGCTCGCAGCGCATCTTAGCCAGCTCAAGAAAAGCGATCCACGCTTGGAAAAATACTTCGTAATTCTCACTCAAGTCTGTGAAGAACTGGAAGGCAAAGGCAGCAACCCAGACATTCTCGTTGATTTGCAGAGTTTCGCAGGAAGCTAGTTCGTACCGGGTCATTGGCAGCGTCTACCAAAAGAGTGTCAGCCATTAACAAACAGTCTGGCCATGTTGTTCCCATCTAGATGACAGGAGGAACAAATCATGTCGAAAACTTATTTTTCAATCTCAGTGGCACAACAGCGAGCGGAAGCGCGTGAACGTTACCTGCCCAATGCTGGTATGCCCTATGCACGCGCTATTATGGCCGACGCTTCTGAGCAATGCCTGCGAGAACATGGCGTGCTGATACCTTCTCGAAACTCTCGTGCCTACGAAGCTGTGCGGGAATGTTTGAAGATATTGGGGGAATATGAGCTTTCCGTGACTGAAAGTGGATTTGCTTCATACACTTGGCGGATGTTCATGTCCGGTGATTATGCTTCGGCCATTGATGTAATTGCTCATCAGGTTCAATTCGGAGGCTTCGACCCTGACGGAAAACTGTTCAACCTGAATACAATCTGGGAAACTGTCGTTGTTCGCTTTCCGGACGTATTTGACAGCAATGCGGTTGCATCCGCCCAAAGTCGACTTGGGAAATTGATACAGTAGAACAAGATCCAATGGGCAAAGACTTACAATGAAGCCAGGATCTAAATAGTCGTTTCAAATCGCCATCGTCTGCGTCTTGGAAGCTTCAGCAGGTGCGATTTTGCGAAAAAAATCTCGCCATTCAGTGGGAGAGCGACGTCGAGAGACGTCAACACTACAAATTGAGAGTGGCAACCCTGAGCCCGACAAAATCCAGTTTTTTAGAATTCCTTCATTTGTCCCCAGGTCGGAAGGATGTGGATACAACAAAACAAGTCGAGGCTTCGCACTGTCGTTCGAATAACCATGGCCATAGGCCAGCATTTGGTAAACATCAGATTGGGCAACACCGAGCTTCTTTTGATCTGTGATGTCCAAGCTTTTCCACTTTGTATCAACTATGACGGGCCCCGATGGATAGTCAAAAACCAGGTCCGGGATCATCCGAAAGAGCTTGTTCACAAGCACATGATGCTTCGCGTGCTGCTTGCGTACGATTTCGCTACCAATTGTTTGCTGAGCTCGTCGAGCAACGTATCTCTCAAAAAGTTCATTCATAGGAAACAAGAGAGATGTACCGGTTGTTTCGCCGGAAGTAGTACTCTGCCAATTCCCTGTCAAAAGGAGTCGTGCCAAAGGAACCAGGTCTTTGAATGCAGCCGTGCTTCGATCCAATTGCACAGGCTCATTCAGAGCATTTTCTGATTTTCCAACGTATCGAAGACCGTCCAATATTTGGTGCAGTTCTCTTTGAGTTTCTTGAGTTCTCGAAATCCCAAGTACAGCCGTTGAGGCAGCTTTTAATAGGCGATTCAGAGGTGTGTCCTCAGAAAGATCGTCGAATTGGCAGTACAGTTGCGTCGGCGCTACAGGTCTTTTCGTGAGCTGCTGCACAACTTTTAGTGTTCCGCGGACAAAAGGAAGCTCCTCGTCATTTGTCCGATACTGTCTTTGTAAACCTGCCTGCATAGCCTTTTTAAGTCGACGCACAAAGATCTGGATCAGTAACTCTAGCAAGTCATGTCTTTGGGTTGCGAGAAATGCGCTTTCGCTATCCGAAACATTCAGATCGTGAGCGACTGAAAGCATTCGAATTAGGGCGTGTTTACTTTCGGCACCAGATAGCCCTTCGATCTTCGGCAAGATTTCAACCGCTCGATCTTGCGTGCTGACTACACCGCAAACCTGTCCGGCTTTTAGACCATTCACAACCCTCGTGAGGACTGCACCTTCATGTAAGTGCAGACACCCGGCCGCTTTTTCAGCAGTTTTCTGCAAGCGGTCGACTTGCTCCTCGGAAAGTCCGTTTTCGCCAAGCCTGATCAAACCCCATTCTTTTGTAGTTAGGGTTTTTTGACGATAGCTAACACTATGCATCCAGCGTCATCCCTCTTGTTCTGTGGAGATACCCAAGAGTTCGTCATACGCCTCGGGGCCGTACTCGCCCAGCTCAAGATAGTTGTCTAAAAACCGATACCTGGGCTCTTCATAATCCACCTGCATTCCTGGTGGGGTTTGGATTCGTTCACGACGCAAAAAGCTGTCGCCGCCCCCCAAAATTGCGCGAACTCGCCCAAGATCTTCGTGGAAATATTCACGCAGTAAGGGAACCACCTTATTCCCAATTACACCGTCAAGGTCAGAGAGATCTTGGACATTTGTAAAATAGCCGTGGCCAATTAAATGATCGGCCCCCAAGAACCACTCCAGTCTTTGATTGATCGCTTTTAGCACTTGATCCAAGGGTATACCTTCGACGACCATGCCCTCTAGAACTTCGTATTTGGGAGGCAACTCTTCGAAGACAAAACGGCGCCTAAGTGCTGTGTCGAGCAAAGCAATAGATCTGTCAGCGGTGTTCATCGTACCAACGATGTGTAGATTAGATGGCAAGGAGAAGGCTTCACCTGAATATGGAAGCGAAACAGTCAATTCATTAAGAGCACCGATACGCTTGTCTTCTTCCAAAAGAGTAATGAGTTCTCCCAGCACCTTGGAGATATTAGCGCGATTGATCTCATCAATAATCAGTACGTGAGCAGGATGAAGATCAGAAGTTGCGTCGGGTTCAAGATAAGCCAACAAAGTTGGCCAGTTTATTCGCTTTGGATAGAGTTGATAAATCGATTGCTGTGAAAAGTTACTTTCATAGATGTCGCCAACTTCAAGCCCAATCTCGTCTTCTGACTGCCATCGCCACTCGACCTTTCTACGATGTGGGTAGCGTGCGTCTATTTCGAATTCATATTCGCCAGTTACTACACCGACGGCTCGAAAACGCCGATTTCCCTGACTGGCAACAACTATATCCCCCACCCGCAATTCGTTTCGTAGTTGGTTGATGAACTCTATGTTTGGGTTTTTACCTGTCGCTTCTGCTTCACCGGGTTCTTCTCGCCAGCGTTCAGCAATTGCGCGAAAGCTGCCGTAGGCGGCGTCAGACCAGTCTATTTCTCCTCCGTAGCCTAAAGAAATAATACCTTCCTCATAGGCTTCGGCGCGAATGTTGTCATCTTCCGGGTTCCAGGCCCGACCCAATGAAATCTTGAAAATCTTCTTGTCAGAATAGTCGCTTTGACTTGTCAACCTCGCGGGCCTTTGCTTCGCGCGTTCCGCGATCCGTTTTAGTACACCTGATCGAGGTGTCAGACGGAACCCCGCCGATTGAACCGCGTCGCTGTCTTCATCGCCAGTTTCCGGACGCAAACCTTCGACAAATTCTTCATAGCTGTAGTTTTGATGAAAAGTTACAAATTCAACGCGCTTTTCTGCCTGAAGCTCAGCATACCTTTTCATAAGCTTTGAACGTGTTGCCGGAACTTGTCCGTCGCATATGGCTACGGCCCGTCGTGCTGTTTCGTAGGTTTTGCCTGTACCCGGAGGGCCATAGAGGATTGTGTTCAGAGATTGCCGTTTATTACGAGCAACTGGCTCGACCGGCTCGTCATTCGATTCAACTGATACCGATGAACCTTGGAACGCTTGTGCAGTTTTTGATTTTTTTGTCTTTGTAGGTCGCCATTGCGCTACAAACTCATCCAAATAGAAATCCAATGGATCTGTTCGTTGTTTTTCGATCTCTTCCCGAAGCTCCAATAATTCATGATCCACACGTGATAGCTCCCACTTGTTGACTTCCCTTATCGGAACATCTCGGAGCGTAGAAACAATCATCTTTTTGTCTTTGAAGCTGCTAATGCGCTCGAAACTATCTGGGAAAACTAGGTGCGTCAGAATATGACGAAGCTGACGGTTTTCCCCATCTGCTACACTCAACAACCAGTCGTTAAATTTCCACGGTTCATTTGCAAGCTCACTTTTTTCTACTTGCGACTTTGATTTGAAATCACGCATTGCGTTGATGAAAAATACATACTCACGCCATCTGTGCGTGTTGTATGCCGTTCCTGTGTGACCGATTCCCCCCAGACACTCTTTGGTCAACAGGTGATGGCTCTCGTCCAAATCTTCATCCGACCAAGACCAGATTAGTTGGATATCTGATCTCTTCTTTTCAGGCGTGATCCGTGAAGCAAACAACAGCAGCAACCAAGTCACCTCAGCCATCAGCTGTTTGCCTTGCGATGAGCATCGCGAGAGTTGATCTTCAAGTTTCTCGTAGAAGTTTCCTTCTCCTTCGTCCAAGTTTTGCACAAAGTACAGATCAAGCTCGTCGAACAGTTCTTTTGTCCAACGGCTTTCGCCTGCCAAAAACAAGGACCCGTCCGTCTCAAGACAGTTCTGAACCCAAACACTTGCAGCTTCGTACACAGGCGCTGCGTGCTCATGCGGATTATATCGAGACATGCTACCTGGCTCCTCCGAGGACATTTTTGTTTTTCACACTGGTGGTAATGGGCCTAATTCTCAACCACAGGATAATATGGTTGTCCCCAATTCTCCCCGGGATGATCCATCATGATGTCAATGAATACAGGAACTAAAAAGGACAAGATGACCGCTCCGTCTCGGACTTGTTCCCGGTTTGCAGAACTTTTCCACGTAGATCCACCGTGAATCAGTTGGTTGCGTAAGACATAAAGCCGCTCAAACAACTTGCTTAAGACCTGAGCGCTGTCTTGCGCTTGTATTGCGTTCGTGAATGCGCGCGAGGACGTCACAAAGCGCCGCTCCCAATCTTCAAAACCTGGCTTACCGTTAAAGTGATGCCAAAAAGCGCTGAAGATGAATCTGTTGCTCATCAGGCTTCGTATTGGCCCTGAGAATTTTTTCCAGATCGCATCATAGATTCGCTGCTCATCATCCAGTGAAACCAGCTTTGAAAAAAATTCAGTGTATACCGTCCGCTCAGTGGCCGCATACTCATGGAACGCGTCTTCTCTAGCGTATGCGGCATTGAAAGCGATCCAAAGAAAAACAAACTGAGCATCGTTATCGTCGCTAAGCGTTTCGGCTCTCCCAAGCCAGCTTAGGGCTCTATGAACTCGCAAACCAAGGCCCTCAGGAAACCCATTTCGAATTTCCCTCTGCTTTGACTTCAAGTTGGTATGAGATAGATCCAAAGTCATTTTCCGACCTTTCGACACTTCGCTCGCACAGCAAGTCTGGCATTTAGCTCAGCATTTTTGTCACACTAATCAGCGTGCTGATACCTGGCGACTGCTAATTCAAAATGTACCAAAGTGACGAATTATTGTTCATGTATAGGCAGAAATTTGAAATTCCGCGATCTGGGCAAGATCCACTTTCTCATCGGTGTAGACTGGTGTGAATTGGAATACAATTACAGCACCGATAATACCTAGAACAAACTGTGTCAGAGCTTTATTCGCAAACATTTATTCATCCCTTATTTGGTTGACGAATGGTTCGAGTACCTTGATGGCTCGAACAGCAAGTCTTCACGTCTTCAAGTTGTGTTGCTCTTGAGATAAAACATTATATTGTGTGCCAGATTTTTTTTCCGTGCTGCCACTATTTGTGGCTCAGTTCATCTGATTTTTTGTAAATATATGAAAAAATGTCATATTTTAGGGGTTAAGGTGTTGATAAGACTTGCCGCAGAAAGCCAGCGGCTTTTTTGTGCAATTTAATATGTGCCAATCGTAATGATAGCGGTGGTATAAAATACATGCGAGCAGGCCATGAAATTTAGTCTCCGAACTCGAAGAGGCTTTGACCAAAGCGCAAATGCTCGCGCGGAAACATGAGAAAACTTCCAAGATTCACATCAATGAAATCAATGTTGAAAACGCAAGTTTGTAAGCGCCCCTACAACCTCGTAGGAATCCCCGCAAAATAGATTGAGCCCAATCATTTGGCAGCACTTTCACGTTCTCTGGCGTAGATTAAAAAGTTCGGTTGTGTCCCCATGACTAACTCAGCCTTGAAACAAGATAATTGATCGGAGGAAAAGATCGTGAAGAATTTGGTATTGATAGCAGCGGCACTGCCTTTAGTTGCGGCGTGTACAAATGTAGACGGAACTGCCGCGATTACGCGCATTGAAAGCCCGATTTGGCACAGCGCGACGCCTATGGAAACCAAACGCGCACATTTCACCAAGAAGTGCCAAAATTTTGGTTTTGTTCCGGGCACCCAAGAAATGACGCAGTGTGTAATGACCACTTGGCAGCAGTCAGAGGCAAATTCTGGGGCCGCTCAAACGGGTGCTGCTCTTATTGCGCTTGGCGCTGAAACATTGAATAGCCCGGCACCGGCCCCCCAAAGATCACATTGCACAGTGACTTCTACAGGCGCACGCTCAGGCGTTGTCGGGCACGTGAGTTGCTAGAAACGCCGCTACTCACCCACTGAGTTTATGTCCCTTCCTAGAAACTAACCGATGCTCAAAATATGACGCAATTCAGGGTTTACTTTGAGCAACGGTCTCTGCTCGAATTTAGGTGAAGTCGGCATAGGACAACTTGATGAAGCTAACTACTCGAATAGGGTTTCCAGCGGTGACCAGATCTGGTCGAGACGCAGGATTCGAGCAAATCAGCACGAAAGGGCCAAAGGTGCAGATCAAAGATCTTCTGGGGGTCCTAGCGCTGCTTGTGCTGCTTGTTCAGCCGGCTTGGTCAAAGGAAATGACCTTTGACATAATCTACGCGAACCACAGCAACTACGTGGTAGCTGATGGTGAGATAACTTCAGATACCCCTAATGTATTTCGAGAGTTTCTCAACTCAGAGCCATTTGATGGTTTCACCTTTTATATCGATTTGAACTCACGGGGTGGCAGCCTTTTTGGGGGCATGGCGCTCGGGAAAATGATACGGGAACAGGGGTTGATCGCGCGCGTTGTCTCGTATCGCCAGAGAACAGAAGGCGATGACTATTGGCGCCCCAAGGAAGAGCCCGGGATATGTATGTCGGCTTGTGCTCTCGCCTTCCTTGGAGGGGAAAGCAGGGAGTTAAGGGACGATTCAATTCTCGGTTTCCACCAGTTCAGCAGCGCGGCCAACGCAGCAGGCCAAGTAGCTGATGTCTATGAAACTGAAGTTATGACACAAACCCTTTCTGGAATTGTTCACAGCTACATTTCGTCTATGGGAATATCGCCAGACCTTTTCTCAAGAATGAGCATGACAATACCTGAGGAGATGTACATTCCGACATTTGAGGAGTTAACGTCGTTCAACATTCTGCCTGCCGATGCATTCAGCAATTTCACTTTGGAACCTTATGGTGAAGGTGTTTTTGCATACGCAACCTTCCCGGGAAATGTAGAAGGCAGAAATATCATCGGAAAAGTCTCTGTGTTCTGCCGAGCTGAAGTCCCATTTTTGCTTCTTTCGCTGCTTGAAGATCAGAAACAGATTGATGAACGCACAATGGGCCTCGCTCAAGAGATGGTTAGCGGTTTTTCCCTGTGGGCACCGCCCGGAAAACCAAAATTAGAGTATCCACCGCAGAACGTGCGTTTTTATAGTAACAGTCACGCCGTGGCGGAAATCCAAATTGACTCTCGCGGTGTAGATTTGCTGTCAGGTGAGGCGAAAGGCGTGGTTCGGTTACCCGGTGCACTTGGCATTAGCATGTATTTCCATCTTCGTCCGAATGAGTCGGACAAGCGCCTGATGAGGAGTGCGTTTCAGCTCTGCATTAGTGGAGAGCAACCCGAAGACGAGGGCCGTAGCAGCGTAAAAGATGATCTCGTCGACCGCTATAATGCGGAAGGAATTTACAAAAATTACCTCGCGGGTTGGTCGCTTCCTAACACGTCGGCGATGAGAGCAATGGAGAATGCCTACAGCTCAAAAATCGAATTTTACGGTAGTATGTTGAGTAAAACAGCGTTGTTAAAAGAAAAGCAAAAATTCGCTGAGCGTTGGCCAAATAGAGATTACACTGCCAGGGACGGAAGCTTCGATATTTCTTGTTCAGGGGACTTGTGCGTTGTCGCCGCAATGATCGACTGGTTTGCACATAGCCCTGACAGAGGGAAAACGGCGCGCGGTGTGGCTTGGTACGAATTAGGGTTCGACACAAAAACGGGGCAAATAGTCTTCGAGAACGGTGAAAGCAGGAAAGAGTAACGTTCAGGAAGCGAGTTTCATTTTGACGCCTGGAGTTAACTTTTTGGCAGAATCTATAAAGAAACCTTTCTCTCAAACCTTCATTTTATCAGAGGGTTAAAGAGGAAGGTTACTTGAAATGAATTATGAAACTCACATGGCGATTTCGAATTCTGTGCAAGGGGCAATGCTCCTGACATGGCTGGGATTTTTGATTTTTGGCATGACACGGAAAGCGTACGCACCAATTGATGGTTTGACGTTCTTTGGTTTTACTTTTGGTGTTCCACTTGTCTGGAAGGTGCTTGTTTCGTACGGAATTCCGTCGACCTTCAATACTTGGACCGAGGCGCATGCAGTCAACGCTCTGATGTTGATTGGGCAGGGCTATCTAGCCTACTTCGTCGGAACAGTCTTGGCGCGACGCGCTTCGATGCTAAACCGTGATTGGACCTGGGGCTTGTGGATTTTTTTGCCCTTCGCGGTGTTCATGCTGCCGTTCGTTGGTCCCAAGACACCAAACGTCAAATTTGCCTAATTCAAATTGGCCGGTTTGCTTTTCCAAGAGGGCGTGTTGATCAGCGTCCTCTGTTGCCTATACGCCAGTGCAAACCTGTAAATTCTGGACGCAGCCGACTAACATTTTGAAATCTGATCCCTCAGCAATAGGATTTTGGAAAATCGAATTCAAACTGGTGTGTTCATGGAAGTCGATGCCTCTAGGCTCACGCATTTAATCGGCGAGTTAGAAAAACTTTCTGGTGACAAAGGAATAGCTGAACGAGTGCTCAAGAAGAGTGGTTTGACGCGCAAGGACGCAGCGCCAAACGCCAAGCACTATGAGTACAAAAAAGAAGCTTTGTTTGTGAGGGAGGCCTGCGACGCTTTAGGCGACGTAACATTTGGAGCTCGGGCGGGTGCGACCTGGCGAGTTTCAAATAGCTTAACAGGCTACATCAGTAAGTATTCTAAGGACCTGCGAGCTGCTGTAGAAAACACCGCAAGGTTTCATGAGATCATCGATCCGGCTGTCCAATACATTCTGAAAGTATCCGGAAACGCTGCGTCTTTCGAAGTGACATGGAAGGATCCAAGCTACTCTAAATTCCATAGGCATACTGAATTTTTGTTGTTTGGAGTGTTGTCCAGAATGCGGGCGATTACGCAAACCAATTTCTTTCCGATAGAAATGCGGTTCGACCACGAGGTTAGAAAATCAGCTGAGAAGTTTCAAAAATTGGCGGGTTTCCCCGTCGTCTTTGGGTCGGAAAGTCTTGAAATCATTTTGCCGCTTTCCGCGCTAGACTTGGCGATACCGACCTATGATTTGAGACTGAGAGAGCATCTTTCTGAATATGGAGAGCGCCTACTGCGAGAGCAGGTTAACGGACATCAAACACTTCGATCCCGAATAGAAGGTTTGTTGACGACCTCACTCCCGGCGCGAATTCTGTCGGCAGATGAGGTTGCAGCCAGCCTCGGAATGAGCCCTAGGACTTTTGCGCGTCGTCTCAAAGAGGAGAGGCTCACATTCCGTTTAATTGTGGACGAACTTAGGTTTGATCTCGCAAAGACTTTTATGAAAGATGATATGGCGTTTTCTGAGATCGCATTTGCGCTCGGCTATGCCGACCAAGCCGCATTCTCCACAGCTTTCAAACGTTGGACCGGCGTTGCACCAAGGGGCTACTCACTGCTCAACTGATCCAGCTCTTTGATTGCGAGCTTAAATGGCGCGCGCAGGGGATGCTCGTTAGCACATCCTAAGAAGCCGAGTGCATCAACAGGCAAATTAGCCGATTGTGTTTCTGAAAACCCTTCTGTTGATTTCCTGTCTGAAGTCGTTGATGGCGCAGAAGTTCCTAGCTTTCAGTGAAAGTAGGAATTTGCCCGGAACTGGCATGACAAAAAAAGCTTTTGGCCGCATCTCGCAATTAATTCGGGAGAGAGTGGGTCAAATGCAGACCAGTTCCGCTGTATCGTCGAACAGGCGAAGCTCGACGGCGAGGAGTGCGGCGGGATCAGGGGGCGTGGCACGCAACAGAACACAAATGTCTGCGTAGCCCCCCCGCCGATCACCTGTGGTGTGCATTGTTCAACAAATGGAGAAGAAATAGATGCTGCGATTGGCATTCATAATTTGCTTCTTTTCGGCGAGTTCGCTTTCTGCGGGGAGCTTACAGGTTCGCGACGCTGATACCATCGTAGTGAACGGTACACCTGTCCGACTACAAGGTGTCGATGCACCCGAACTCGGCAGCGTCGCTGGTAGGGATGCGAAACGTTGGATGGTGATGTTTTTGAATGGCAAGACTGTTGAGTGCAAACTCAACGGAGAACGAACGTACGACCGGTATGTGGGCGTCTGTTATGCGGATGGGCAAGACGTTGGCGCCGCGGTTATATCTGCCGGCCATGCATTGGATTGCGCACGATACTCTGGTGGTCGCTACCGTCATCTGGAAACATCCGCGGCAAAATCTCGACTAAGACGCGCAAAGTACTGTTGAACGGCACAATTCCTCAAGCCTCTGGCAGGAAGTAAAAAGTCAATTCCTAGAGCGGACTTATGTAAATCAAAGGTTTACGTGAGGTCGCTGTTATGAAGGAAGAAGTAGAAAACTCTGGAACCGAAAACGTAGGCGGGCTCGCCTCGGATTTCGTGGGTCAATCTGACGTCAAAAGTCAAAACCTCGGGTACGCGCGGAAGCTCATCCGGCTTGCCTGGGGAATTGAGCTTATTCTAGTGTCTGTCGGTTTGGGAATTGCATTCGCACAGGCTTCAAGCATGCCAGAGGGCAGTGGATTTGCGCAGACGTTTCCAGTCTTCGGCGTTTTTGTTGTTCTTGCTGCCGTAGAGTTGGCGAAGATTCCGGCAGCGACTGTTGTTTTTCATTCAAGACGCTGGGCGCGTTTGTTCGCATCCGTTGGGCTATTGGTGGCTGCACTGATTTCTTTCGAGACAATTTTCAACGGATTCGAGAGGTTTGTTCACGTCACAACCACGCCAGTAGCAGAAGCCAAAGCGGAACTAAGGGAAATCAAAGGCGAAATCAAAGCTTTGTCGGAAGCCGCCTTGCAGGATGAACTTGATGGAACAAAGATCAAGGAAGCTGATGCTGAACAATTGGAGAGTCTTCGCACCTCGTTGGCCCTGCGAGAAGAGGCACTTCAGCGTGCAAAGCAAAGTCTTGAGAGCTTAGAGACAAGAGAACTTCGTTCTCAGCTAGAGCGCGTGATCCACCAGCAAACAGAAGCTGGCGATGCGGCCGCAGACGCATGGCAAAGCGAACAAGACAGCATCATGTCTCGCCTTAACGGATCAGCAATCGACCAGCAAACTCGGGCTCAATTGAATGCCCGTATGAGAAGCATGCCGGCCAAGCAGACAGTTATCGCAGAAGCCCGCGCACCATTTGATGCCGAGATCCAAAAGCTAAACACGGAAATCGAAGCGTCCATTACAGAACCTGATCCGCAGGCGCTGGCAGCGTTGAATGATGCTCAGACCGCAAGGAACCAAGCAGCCGAGCGGTTGTCAGAGCACGAAGCCGAAAGTGCAGTGCGGGCTGCGGAGCGAGTTGAAGCGCTTGCGAAAACTCAGATGCATGCTGCCGAACGTGGTGCCAAAATTGAGGTGTTGGAGGAAAAAGCGGTTACGAAATCCGCCGATGTCGAGGAGCTCTCCAACCAGTCTCAAATGCACCGTTGGGCGTCGTTTGTCTTTGGTGTTGAGCCGTACGAAGTTTCCGAAGACCAGGCCAAACAGATTGGTGCCGCGTTTGGGGTATTGCTTGGGGTCGTGGGCGCTTTGACCGGAGCAAGTGTTGCCCTCTATGCCGAGTGGTTTCGCGTACGTGGCGTGAAACCTGTCGTGCAACGCGTCGAGGTGCCGGTTGAAGTCACTGTGGAAAAAGAAATTGAAAAGCCAGTCGAAATCGAGGTGCCCGTAACGAAGTTTACCTACGTACCTGTTCCTGTCGGAGAAAACGTACAGGGCGCCTTGGATGCCATCCTCGAAGCCCTTCCTGAAGAAGCCGCAAACGAACTAAAAACTCAGCTCGCGGCTTCCCAAAAAGATTCTGATAGTGAGGAGATTAGCTATGCGCACGCTGCATGATACGCAGATGCTGGAATCCGTTGTTCGGTCCATGTCAGACAAGATCGCTGAACCAGCAAGACAAGTTCGCGAAGCATCTGCTCGTCTCACCAGAACAGTTGAAGCCGAAGCTCAAGTTAAAATCGAGCACGCCGCCGCACAGTCCAAGCGTCGTGTCCTTATTGCAGAGGGAATTCGGTCCTCACTGATTATGATTGCTGCCGCAGTTTTAGTTTTAGCGATTGGTTTTGCTGTCAGTTGGATAATGCAGTCAGAGTCCGAAGTCCAAGTAACAGAGGCCTCCGATGCGACTGCCACTGAAGTCAGCCCTTGGCCCGCTGTTGGAACTAATGAGAAGTCCGTTGATGGAGGAGTAATCACAACCGACTTTACTATTTTCAGGGAAACATCAGTCATGTTGGGAGGTACAGAATTTCCTGTGACCGCCGGGCATTCCTTCAAGCACGAAGAAGACAAGAACTTCGATACAGCCTGGTGCTATTCGAACATCTATGCGGACGGGTTGAATCTAAAAATTAGCCTCGGGAATCTCGATCCAGGTGGAACGCCGCAACAAGCTTTTGTGTCGAATGCTACCCTGTCAAAAGCCGGGATTTCCAAAGGTGAAGCAGAAAAGCTCTTCCGAAATTGTCCTTGGCTGAACGGCAATCCTAATACGGCTCAAATACCTGAAAGGGGCAAGAAATACAGTTTTTCCGGAGAGGTCACTGCGGAAAGCGTGGACGCTTTGATCAATGCAATTGGTCAAGGCGCGAACGTCATAGAGTTCTCATCTCCTGGAGGTTTAGTAGACGAGGCTATCCGCGGACATACGGTTCTTCGCGACGCAGACGTAAAAACCATTGCGACTGGTCCGTGTGCTAGCTCGTGCACTTTGCTTTTTCTGGGAGGCGCAGAAAGGGATGTGGTTGGAAGCGGTTCAATTGAAGTTCACCAATGGCGGACAGAAGTTGGTGTGTCGGATGAGGCCGACTCCCAACTAACCTCAGCCATTCTCGTTCACCTGTTTTCAGCGGCAGGGGTTTCAGAGGAGTTTTTTGTGGCTGGAGCGTCTACACCGGCCGACCAACTTTACAGGTTATCCCGAGCTGAGCTGGTAAATTGGGGCGTCGTGACACAGTGATCAACAGTAAAACGCAAGAAGTCGTCAACTTGACATGTCGAGATGTCAATATTATTCAGCTCGTCATGACAAATGGAATCACACTTGAAGAACTGAGCGAAAGAACTGGGGTGGAACCTCGAACATTGCGCTCATGGATAAGCGAAGGACTACTTTCCTCGCCAAGCAAATCGGGGAGAGGGGCAACCTACCCTGCAACAAATGTAGAGCGAGCCAAGGCAGTTTTGACGTTAAAAAACTTATACGGCATGACGCTGGCAGACATTGGACTCCGGTTCATGACGGCAACGGAAGAACAGATAGAAGAATGGGCCGAGGAGTTGCCGACCGCAACCAGATCGCGAGGTTCGGCGCGGGAATATCTCAGGAACATTGAGACACAAAAGGAGGTTCCGCTCGCGTACAAAATGGCACCGATGCCGCGCGCAAGATCTGATGGCCAGCACAGCGAAGAAAGCCGCGATCTGTTCGGTGACAAGAAACCGCGTTTCAGTGAACGGCGGGAAGCAAAGCGCCTTGAGAGAGAAGAGAGCCTTGCCAGTATCGAGCAACTGATCGTCAGTTTGGAAGAGCTTTTCGAGGGCCCAGCACCTCGGCGTGCCCGAGGCATGATCTGGAACCGGATCTCCATCACTCCAGACCTGGAGCTTTCGATCAGAGGAAAGCTTGAACCAAGAGAGCGCGCATTATTCGAACAACTCGCGGACCATCTCCGCGCAATACTAATAGGAGGCAAGAAACGTGACTGATAATAATATTGAACTGAAGTGCCAATTTGACCGTGAGCAGTTTTGGGAACGCGGCGACTCCGTTCGCTACTTGGTGGCCAAGGTAAGAGCCTCGGATTGCAACTCGTCTTCTAGACGCGAACGGGAACCCATGAACATTGCTTTGGCAATTGACGTCAGTGGCTCGATGTCAGGTGGAAAGCTTGAGGCAGCAAAACAGGCAGCGTTGGGCCTTGTGCCGAAGCTGTCAAGCCAAGATCGTTTGACGCTTGTTTCCTTTGGTTCGGACGTTGTTACTCACCTGGATGCTGTTTCGGTCGACAACAAAAATTTGCCAGAAATCGAGTTTGAGATTTCGCGCTTGCGGACGCGTGGATGTACAAACTTGAGCGGTGGGTGGTTCCAAGCTGTTGACCGTGCCGCCACCGTTTACGAGGCGGACTCCAGACTGCCGCCACGGGTCATTATCCTAAGCGATGGGCACGCCAACGAAGGCGTTACGGATCCTTTTGAACTCCGCCGGCATGCGAGCGAACTGCGCAAAAGAGGCGTAACAACTTCAGCACTCGGTATTGGAAATGGATACGATGAACAGCTGCTGCGGGGCATCTCTGAAAATGGAGGTGGAAGACTGCATGATGCCGAATTTGACACCGAGATTTCATCGGTTTTGCTCGGGGAGCTAGAAGACATCTTCTCTACCGTGGCCGACAACGTCGAAGTTTCAATTCAGTATCCAGCTGGGTTTCACGTAGAAATCCTCGGCAAATCCTCATCTCTTGGACACGCGGGACGCTTGAATGTCGATTTGGGGCCCCTTCAAAACGAAGTAGAACGCGCGGTGGTAGCAAAAGTAACTTGTCCGACGTCTGCTCATAAACAGCGATTTGAATTCACAGCGAGCGTTTCTGCCAGATCAGTGGGAGGCGGCGAGCCATTTCAACCGCAATTCAGTACAGCCCTACTTATGGCTGCGGACAGAGGAGAAAACGCAAGGTGTCCAAAATCATCGGAAATTGCGTCGATAGTCGCAACACATTGGCAGGCTCACGTATTGAACCGCGCGGGGCAAATGAACCGAGATCGAGCGTTTCGGGAGGCGGCCAACTACGTTGAAAGAGAGTTACGGTATTTTGAGGCATATGTTCGCGAATTGCCGGGAAGCCGGGAACTGGTGCGTGGCCTAAAAGTACTCGCACGGCACGTAGACCGTGATATTTCTCCAAGAATGCACAAAGAAATGACGCTCAGTTCAGAGCTTGCGTTTCATCGCCGTGCAGACCACCGTGGAACCGCAAAAAAATCCTGGGTGGATCGCATGGTCGGTGGTGATTAAAAAACTCTCTGAAAACCAGATATTCCGAGCTTTTTGCGCGTTGTTTATTGGCGCGCAAACTCGGCAGCATCGACGGCGAAATCCAAATGTGAGGCTTGCCATCGGTCACCCTCAAAACCTCGATCTCAATATAGAAAGATTGCCTTGGAAGGCGACGTTCCTCAGGTCGCAGATTAGGAAGTTGACGATGGGTTTCGGTAACTTGACGTATTCAAAAACGTCGACGGTAAGCTGTACTAGCAGTCTGGGTCTGTATCGAGTTTGCCCCAGAGATCATCAACCAGATCTGAGAATCCATCATTAGAGGCCTCCTTGGGCAGTAGACCAGCTCTTCGCCGGCATTCGACCTCGGCCATTAGTTCCTCCTCTGTTGCTGTCTCAACCACATCACATCGAAGAGCTCCAATCTCGTCCGCTGTCCACGACTCAAATTTGTCAGCGTAGAAGCCCAGGGAATACGGTTCGTCATCAGATATCTGCTTGATCACAGCATTCCAATCTTCGCTCTGGTTCGATTCCTTTTCGACCCTCTCATCTAGTTCGCGGACAGACTTGCGGATCATCGGCGGCAGCTCTGCCTCAACGCCTTCTTCGCCCGCGCCAGTCCCCGCAAGCCAAAGGTCTGCGATCTTGCGGACGAGCGCCCAGGCCGTCTGATTTCGAGGGTGGCCTTTAATCCGGCCGCCAAGGCCTTTTTCCTGAATGCCCAGCTGTTCAGCGGCCCGTTCGCTCATTCGAATATTGTAATCAGACACGTCCGCGAGCTCTGAATCGTTCTCAGCTACAGCTCGAGCAACTTCTTGATCACCGACGTAAACAACCACCTTCAACATCCCGCTAGCCCTTCCTTCGCAGGTTCATCACCCGGTCCACGTGGCTGCAGTCCAGATCTCGCATGATCTTCTTCACTCGCTCTGGATCGACTTCGCGATCTTTTCCAGCAGTGTGGACGATGTGTCTGACGTAGATCGTCAAAGCGACAATGATCACGGCGGATAAGATCAAGCTGAAATGCTCGGCCCCCATCACCAAGTCTTCTTCCTTGGGTCTTCGATCCCGAGGTCGTCGAACACGTTGCCGCTACCATCAGTGATCTCGACATCATGGTCGTCAGTCACTAGATCCCAGGTGTTCTCTTTGACCCATTCATCCCGCCATTTGGGCGCATCGGCCGGACGCTGTGCAAAATCGGCGATTTGCTCGAAAATCATTTTGCGCAATGCAAGCCAGACCTCCGGACCCTCTCTGCGACGAGCTTGCAACTCTGCGATCAAGGCATCCAGAGGAACATCCTGCAACGGGCGCCCGAAGATCTCTTCTTCTGAAAAATCATCTGTCATCACTCAACATCCTCGACACTGATCGCCAAGACTAAGATCTTGTTTGGTTTTACAGTGGTTTCTTTTCCTTCAATCGCTCGGAGTTGGCCGTTCACCAAAGTCTCGCAGATTACGAAAATTGGGATTTCCTCTCCTGAAGTCTCGTCACTCATCTGGCTTACCCTTCGGATCAGGCACCTTTCGCGACCGGATCTCATCCGAGGTAATCGGCTTGGTAAGTTTTGCTCGACCGGCCGCAATTTCAGCCTCCCGAAGCCTAAGCAAACGCAAGGTTTGTTCATCCAGCTCAACGTCGTCATCATCACCCATCAGACTTCTCCCGAGTACAGTAACAGTGAGAACAGAGCACTTGAGACCTGTCGGCTGTCCGAACGATGTCACCAACGTGGCCACACTCTTCACACGTCACACCGCATCGAAACTCCATCCAGTCAGCGTACTCCTGAATGAGATCGTGGTATCGACTGAAACCGATGGAAATCTGGCCATCCTGGCCTTTCTTAATATCCGAGATCTGAATAGTTCCAGGGTCCAGTGCCCTGAATTCCTGACTGAAGGAAAGCTTGTGGAGTGCTTGCGAAATCATGACGAGCCAGCCCTTTCCGACAGCAGGAACAAGAGATGCGCAATCCGGGGAAACGAGGTCCGGATAGTTTTCCACAACGTCCAGCCTCAGGCTGTCGGGCCAGGATTCTTCGGCGCCCTCAAAACGCCGCCTCAGAGCATCATTGTAGCACCAGCTGCAAAGCGTCGTCACAAACCCAACGATGTTCTGGCGTTGAGCAGAATTAGAACAACCTTCACAGGTTTGCTCAATCTGATCGACACGCCATTGAATCTCTTCACTCGTAGCCTGGTTGCAGCCCGGGCCCTCATAGACGCGCAAGCCTCCCCATTTCTGTTTGATCTGAACGATGGACGGGTGTTCATCACCAAACAGGTCGGGCTGCTCGTCGATCAACCTCTTCACTTTCTCAAGTGCAAGCGTAAGCTGCTCCGCCCACCCGGCACGATACTCACCAAGCTGCTTGAAGACGCTTCCATGAATATCATTCCAGTCGACAACACTGCTCATCACTGACCTCCGGGCGCGCGCCTCTTTGAGATCGTGTGAAACCTGCGCCATAGCAGTCATCATATGGTCGACCACTTCGCGGTCATCACACTCGACATGCAGACCCTCGGTCGACCATGTGACGTCAGGGACGTGCGGAGCTGGGTAGTTGTGCGCCATCACCAAACGCATCTCTTCGGCGTACCAGGCGTCAAATGAGCGGAGATCAGCCGGCGCTCCATGGTCCTCGATCACACCTCGGACCTTTTCCCGGAATTCCTTCCAGCTCTTTTCGACATCACCCATCAGTTACACTCTCCAGAACTTGGTCTTGTTGAGATGGAAGACCCCTCTCGAGATCTGGCAAAGGGCAATCGGCGGGACATGACCGGTGGCCAGCGAGCTCGTATTCATGAGCTTCCGGGGGTAGTCCTCATCATCGTAGTCTTCCATAATCTTATTGAAGATCACTTGTTGTTCGGCGGTCATCACCAGTCCTTCTTCACGCACGCGGGGCACCGATTACGGTCATCCGTTCGGTCAATCTGGCCGTAATATCCGCAGACACCGCAGGTCATTCGATCTCGAACACGCTTTTTTCGAACGCCAAATAGCCGGTGCCGTTTCGGATGGCGCTTGGTCGCGACATCATGCGCGCACCAACAACACAATGTCGTGTACCAGCCGTCCAACAGCTGGGTCTCGGCAGCGTTTGAGCAGCGCTCACAGGTACGATTTGCTCGTGCAATCGTGGCGATGATCATCGACTGGATGTGTCGATCATCACACCTGTGGTAGATGCGGAGCTCTCCCAGCTTCCCCTTGATCTGGAGGACAAAGGGGTAGGTGGCACCCTTCAGATCGCAGTATTCCTTAACCTCTGTGAAGAGCGCGGTGACCAAGCCGGACCAGCCTTCGGGTGTGCGTCCGAGGCTCTCCTCGACCGATTGCTTGATATCGTTGAAATCAATTGTGTTCGTGACGTCGTCCGCCATGTCGGACACCTCCTAAGGATGGTAGGAGGCGTCGGAATCGAACCGACTCGTGCACTCTAATCTGGAGCAATTACAAGGATATAAGCCTCGCCCGCATACCAATGCTGCCTCCCGCGGATTTCGCGTGGGTTATCGACTTCAGGCCGATATTCGATGGCAGTGGATGCGTGTGAACGTCATGACCGCAAGCTGAACCAGTTCGCATAACCATGTCAAGACGGAGCGTGCTGCACTTCGAAATTCACCGCGTAGTTCTGGGAACCTTCTAGCTTAGCGTGTGCCAAAAAGAATGAAGCATCCTATTTTGCGGGCCAGTACAGCGTCGAGTAGTTCTCAGACAGCGAAGCGATTCGATGCCCTGTGATCCAGACTCGAGCTCAGAAACTCCGTCGATAGTTCGCTCTGAACCGACGCGCGTCTTTTGATCTGCGTCTGACGCGCTGTGTTCTGGAGAAATACAAAAGTCTTGATCTGACCAAACGTCAGCGGCAGCATTGACCTGCATCTTTCGAAAAATGGAGATCCCGGTTGCAAGACCTTGTAAGCCTCATTCCATTTAGCGTCTCGAGTCATTTGTGACGATACGTTCCTCACCTGAGCTGCTGGCGGTTTCGAGGCGTTGGTATGAAATACTCAGAACCAAAAAGAATACTGACGAGTTGCAGGATTTTCTGTCGCAAGCAGATGAACTAAGGTTCGTTGGCACAGGCGAAGGTGAGTTTTGGAGCGGGCAAGCAGTTCGCGATGGGGTTAGCGGATTTTTTGCGGAGATCCCGGCACCCGTCGTTTTCGAAGAAGTTGAAGCTGAGGCCTTCGAAAACGGAGAAACGGGATGGTCATCCTTCGTCCATAAGATTCAGTTTGTCGGCTTTGATGAAGCCGTCTTTTACCGCACCGTTCTGATTTTTGTCTTGGAGGGTGCGGCCTGGAAGATCATCAATCGCCACGCTTCAGTACCCACTCCAAATATTGAACTCGTGGGTAAAGAACAGCTGGCCATCCAAAAACTGGTGGATGCTGCGCGTGAAGATGGACCCGAGCTGGTCCAAACCGAAGGTTTGGCTTCGGTACTTTTCACTGATGTGGAGGGCAGCACAACGTTGGCGGAGGCGTTGGGCGATCAGCGTTGGTCGGTGCTGATCGAAAACCACTTCCAAGTCTTGGCGGCGATCATCGAAAAGTATCATGGCCAGTTCGTGAAATCCCTTGGAGACGGAACGTTGTCCGTCTTTCCGTCCGCGAAAGAAGCACTAACGGCCGCTATCAAGATTCAGGGGGCCATTGCATCGGCTTCCGAGGAGCCATCTTTCGGTGTCCGGATTGGGATTCATACTGGTGATGTCGTGCAATCTCGTGGAGATTTTTTTGGCACTGTGGTCAACAAAGCGTCACGCATAACGACCGTTGGTGCGGCGGGCGAGATACTCGTTTCAGATGCGACTCGTGCCATGGTCGGAGGACGAACCGATTTCTCTTTTTCTGAAATAGAACCCAGACTCCTTAAAGGTCTACGCGGTCACCACGTCTTGTATCGGTTGGAGTGGCAAGATTAAGTCTTGGGGGCGCCGTAACTCCGGTAATTCGCCTAGTCTCCTTGGGGAGCAGCACCGCAAGTTGTTTTGAGGTTCGCAGCACACCTCACATCGCCAGCAGTTCCCGGTGAATTGCGACCATCGCCCAGGTGTCGCGCGTGCAATACGCCACAAGATCAGAATAGACCTTCTCGCGCTCTGGATCATCCGGTTCGGTCAGTGTTACGTCCTTCCAAAGGCGAGACGCGCTCGCTCCCTCTTTGATGTCCAGATCATCGTATGAAAGTTCTGGCAAAAGCGCTGGAAGAACGGCCTTGATGGAGGCGCTTCCCTTGAACGCGGGATCGTTGATCACTTCATCCGCAAACGGCTTCATCAGATCAACTACGCGGGCGTTTAAGTCTTCCAGAAACCCAGCGTGCTCTGGATAGGTTTCCGCCATTTCCGTATTGCGCGATTTCTCGAACGGCGCATACCAAACCACTAAAGAGCCAACGTCTCCTATGTCCTCACGAAGCCTTTTCAGCAAGGCTGGCATCGGGTTACTGGCGTCTCGGTGGAGATACTCCCTGTGCTCAATTTCTCCGCCAGGCTCACGCTGGATATGCAAGGAATACTGGAAAGCCACTTGCTGATAGGGACGCGTTCCGTCCCAAGGTGGCAGCAAACTCTGAGACGTCTCGTAGTCAAAAAAATAAACCGGATAGACAATCTCGCTCAGAAACCTGCTCAACTCCTGATGGTCGATTGTGCGTGCACCGTTTGCCACTGCTCTCAAGTAGCGCTGTGTTGACTTGCCCAACACAGATGGATCACTGATCTCGTCAATCTTTGTGATCCCGTCTGCGATGAGTGCGGAGGCTTTTTCCGCGTTCATGAACGGAAGGCGGTGGATGCTGTCTTGCGCGATTGGAGGGTCGAGCTTCTCGCGGATCTCCAGCCATTCACCGTAGGATTTAAGGCGCGCACGTTCGGGGGACGGATCAGGCATCGTACCGCTGGCAACGACGCTCAATGCCTGATCGATACGCGTGCGTGTTTTTTCGAGCTGCTCAGTCACCGCATCCGTGATGTCAGTGATGCTGACAAGCTCTCGCGGATTGATTTCGCCGTTTCTGACGTAGTCACGGTTCACATGTGCCACTTCGCAGCGCGCAATGGGGAACCCGGCTGCCTCAAGCACGACACGCTGGAATGCGAGATCAAAAGTGTGCTCGGGCTTTGCAGAAGTCCCGCTCTTGATCTCTGTCAGAACGTACCCATCGTCACTGCGGCTCACGATGTCGGAGATGCAAGTTATGGTTCCATCTTCATAACGTCCCTGCGCCACTGCGTTTGCACCGTTTCTCCAAGCCTCCAAAGTACGCGCGGGCAGAGCCTGGTATTCTGAAAAATCTGAAAAACCGAGGTGAACGAGATCACCAAATAGCTCCTCAGCAAAAGGCTCAAACGCGTGCCCCTCGTCAAAGCGCGCTTGCAATGAGGGGTCAATCGGCGGCAACAGATGCCTGGCGTGTTTCTTGATCCATAGCCAGGCTGGGTGCCTAAGAAACATCATGTAATCTGATTTGGATAGCATCGTTTAATTTGCATCCCAGAATTGATGAAACCAGTGGAAGACCATCATGGTCAGCTATTGAGAGCAACATTTCTTTGGTGCAGTCGGCGTCACCACTCTACCAAAGCCTCATGTAAATCGTACCGAGAGCTCGGTGTCCATCACGCCACCAAAACCAGCTGACCATTCTTCACCCGGAGACACTGGCCATGCGTCTGTCAAAGTACCGGTTGTAACCAGCTCGCCTCCCTGAAGCTGGTCGGCTTCGGAGAGCAGAGACACAAGATGAGCCAGGACTTCAATTGGGCCTCCAAGCGCGTTTTCACCTTTGCCGGACCCGATGGCCTTGGTGCCCTTGAACAATGCTAGTGGCACTTCGGCCAAGCCGATCAAAACATCATGCGTCGCCGCGACTTTGTCGCCAAGAACAAGGCAGCCGTGCAATCCTTGTGCTGCGATTGAATCTTCGACTGAGAATTTCCAGTCGGGATAAATCGATTGCACGATTTCAAACCCTGGAGCGACCCACTCCACGCAACCTGCCAACTGTTCATTGTTCATTTCAGCCGTCGGGGCATAGCCAAGGCCTAGTACGATTTCTGGTTCGATTCTCGGTTCTGAATAACTTGCCAAGTTTACCGGCTGATCAGTCGAAAACAGCCCATCTGCGTGGACCTCTCCCCAAATGGGTTGATCCACACCGTAAACAGGCCAAATCGTGCGGTTCGTGAAGCCGACTTTTCGGCCGACTCTCTTTTTGCCCTGAAGCTCTCGGACGCGACTTGCAAGCGAATAAGCGTCATCCAGTGTTAGCTTTCCTGCCTCTGAAGACAGTTTGGGTATCTGCTGGCCAGAGGTCAGGGCATGAGCGATTTTCTGAGCGTTAGCTTCAAGATCTCTTGTCATATTCGTACTATACTCGCCGACGGCTGGATTGCGATACAAGCAAGGTTCTGAAGGACCAGAGTAATGATTTTCGCCCAAGTCTAGCTCCAAGACCTACAAAGTGTCTTTAACTTATACGGCAGTTTCGTACCAACGGCAGATGTTCGACATAGTCGGGGCAACGACTGAGTTGCGGACAAAGTGAGTTTTCGCTGCAGTTGCGCAAAAGGCCGCTTCCGGAATCCTTGCATGGCCCAAAACGGTCGTTTTCACCGATGACATAAACGCATGAGCTTTGGCTAAGAACCGGACCTTGGAGGCATCTCTATCTGTACCCAACCGCCACATGCACGGCGTCTGGGTAAACCAGCCGATCCCCTTGCACGTAGTCTGAGAGGGCTTCCGTAACCTCGTCGATCAGTGCTTTCTGGGCCGTTTCAGTAAGTCCAGCAAACGCACCTGCAATAGGCATTGACGCTAGATGTAAAGGTACAAACTCCGGCGCGAGCGGCACGTCAATCATGAGCTCTTGTCGATGAACTGCCACATTGGTGAACCCTTGGGCACTCAACTGATCTCTGAGCTCTTCTAAAGACGGTGTTTGTCGTTGTGCGCGTTGCTTACCCGCAATCTCAGCTGAAATGTGATGCTCGACTGCAGCGCAGATTGCATTTGTATATGGGCTATGCCCGTCCCAGATTGAGAAAGCCATACGTCCGCCTGGAACAAGTAGCCGCAAAAACTCTGAGAGAGCTTGCGGCTTGTCGGGGAAGTAGTGATAGCCGTGCTGCGACAGGATGACATCGTAAGTCCCGGGCGGTAGACCGCTGTCGCAGACATCGCTCTCGATCCAGTTGATGTTGAGGCCATCCGCCAGTTCTTTGGCCGTTGCAAGCATTGGCCCGTTAATATCGAGGCCGTCTACCCTTCCATTCGGCCCGACTTTTTTCTTTGCCATCCGCGTCGTCACGCCTGTTCCGCATGCAACATCCAAAACATTTTCGGACTTTTGAAGCGATACCAGATCAATCAGCGCCTCGGCCCACCGACCAAACCAAAGGGGCACCATGACCTCTTCGTAGATTTGTGGGCCATTGCCCACCAGCTGGAATGTCACGGCATTCATCCTTTCTGGCTGCACGGATTGGAGCACGATACACAGCAGCGAACTCGGCGGTCAAATTTCTAAGAAGCCCGTGACAATAACCCGATGACAGAACCCTCTGGTCAAAAACGGTCGTTTGTGAGCGCTAACGTTCGATCAACCAAACCGCGAGCACTTACGTCGAGTTGATCATACGACAAGCGCGCGTGTCTAGGTCGGCAGTGCAGACAAAGCGGCCATTGCTCTGGAGGCCTGCAACGGCCGCATTTTAGGACTAAGTCTTTCGCATCAAGTGCTATTCGGTTGATAACCTGGCAAGCACCACCTTGAAAGCGGCGCCGAACTCGATCCGACCATCTGCCTTGCGGTATGGAGCGATGGCCGAACGATGCGCTTCATCCACCGCATCCTTGCCTGCCAAGCTTATTGCTTTGGCAGCTACGCCAGATGCGGCAAGACCCGCGATTGCAGCCGGTTCATCGGGATAAGACCAAGGACTGTCGACATCGAATACATCGAATGCTTCGAACCCGCCGTTCTCAACGAACTGACGCAGAACTTCGTCATCAGACAAAGCGAACGGGCCCGGTGCGTTGGGTGGCGGCGGCGGCAATAGCGGCTTCAAAACTGTCACTACCTCAGCTGCTTCCATGCCGTCCGGGTTGCCCCAGGTCGCGATAGCTATTGTGCCACCAGGTGCAAGGACGCGTTTCACCTCTGAAAGAGCCTCGGCGACATCCCCGGCATATTGGATGGCGTTGAAACTTGTCACCAGATCAAAGCTGCCATCTGCAAACGGGAGTTCCTGCAAATCCCCTACGTGAAAGGCCGCTGCCGGTAACCGGGACTGGGCAATGTCGATCAATGCACTTGATGCATCGAGACCAGTAACCACCGCTCCCAGCGCGCTGGCTTTTGCGGCCGCCATTCCTGCCCCGCAGCCGATATCAAGATATCTTGTCCCCTCGCTCACGCCAGTATGGTCGAGAACCGCGTCAAATACAGGTGCAATGGAGGCCTCCTGATACTTGGCCCAATCCTGCGCCCGATGGCCCCACATCTCTCCGTTAGCGACCCCTGTCATAGGGCTGTTCTGTGTCATCGTTTTCTCCTCACTATGTGATGACCAACTCAACCATGGTGGAGTTCTGCTAGAGTAGTGCGTGGGAGGTACTGATGCCGGTACTTCAGACGTACTAGCCCAAGTGGCTTTGCTGGCTATGATGTGGGGGTGAGGAGTTTTTCATGAACGTTAAACCATACGGTCTTCTGTGCCCAATTTCCCGTGCCAGCCAGTTGCTGGAACCAAGATGGACTATTCCAATCCTGACTGAGATTTGGGCCGGAGCCACCAGGTTCAACACATTACGAAGACGCCTCGGCAGCATCTCCCCCGGCGTACTTTCACGGCGACTTTCGGAGATGGAGCACAATGGTCTAGTTGAGCGTGTCGAAGACAAAGCAACGGGTGCCGTGGACTATTTCCGTACGCCGAAGTCCGAAGCGTTGGAACCTGTCATCAAAGCGCTCGGGGTCTGGGCACAGCAGAACATTGAGGCAGAGGTCGCGCTCGCTGGAACACTTGCCTCACCTATGATGTGGAAGTGTCAAAGCGTGCTCCAGGTAGATGCTCTGCCTGACAAGCGATCCGTGATCCGCTTTCATTTCAGGGATGAGCCAACGGACTACGACACATTTTGGTTTTTGGCCCAGCGGGGAATGCCTCCTGAACTTTGCGTCCACGATCCTGATCTCGACGTTGACCTATATGTTGAAACAACATTGGTCGCGATGGGCGGCATCATCATGGGGCGAACGACGTTGGCAAAGGAGACGGAGCTGGGGTCATTCTTCCTTAGTGGTGATCCGCGACTGGCGCGGACATTTCAGAACTGGCTGCCTCCCGCACCCTACGCGAAGGTTCCTGACATCCTCCCACTGCGACCGGAGTGAGAAACCCGGACACTCGCTGAGCCCGGAGCATTTGGGAGGTTTGGGCACGCAGCAGCCGACCGAGCCATAAACCTCTCAGCAACTTCTGGGTGCACGTGGCTCCGGTGTGAGTTCCAAAAACGGTCGTTTTTGGCACATCGTCCTGCCCTAACGTAAGATCAACGGCTTAGCCGTGTCACAAACCCCGTCCAAAACCTCAGAGGTTTTGGCAGGTTTTTGCCCGCAGCCTGAGAAGCCGCCTTTCGAGCATAGCGCAGCATCAGTCTTTTTGGGCTCAGAGCGGCCGTTCGCATTCATTGTCGCGGAGTCCGCATCCAGCCCAAAGCAGACCCACAGGCCGGAGAAGTCTTTGAGATCCATGTGGCATTTCTCCTGCGCGAATAAATTTGCGCTGATGCGCGTTTGTTTGCTGTTGTTGTCCAGGCATCTCATAACTGACGCGTTTGCGGTTTATCGCCTGCGTGCGAGTGAAGTACTTTGATCGGTCAAAAGTTGAAGACTGCCAATCAAAGCGCACTTATGATTGAAGGGCAGTGCTCTAAAGTTGTAGGACCCGTACAGGAACTATCTTAAATTGAGCGCGTACTTTGGAACGCGCAAACTTATGGGCAAATCGTGCAAAGTTATGCGCAAGTACCGCGCAGAGTTTTGGGCAAAGCTCCAAGATTTTCTTTAACGAAATCAATGTAAACAATGCAGCGTTATGAGCGCACCTACAAGTTCTCAGAAATCCAGATTCTCAACGCTCAGAGCATTCTGCTGAATGAATTCACGGCGTGGCTCCACCACGTCACCCATCAGTTTGGTGAAGAGATCATCCGCTTCAACCATGTCATCCACACGTACCTGCAAAAGGGTGCGTGCGTCCGGGTCCAGCGTGGTTTCCCATAGTTGATCGGGGTTCATCTCGCCCAAGCCCTTGTAGCGCTGAAGCGACAGGCCCTTTTCGCCCTCTTCCAGAATTGCGCGCAAAAGGTCCAGCGGGCCGTGGATCGCCTGCATCCGGTCTCGGCGGATCAGGGTAGCTGGGGTGTTGTAGACCTCTTGCAGGCTTTGTGTGAAGCTGCCGGTCTTGCGAGCCTCGCCCGAGCGCAACATGGGGCCGTCCAGTGTGCGTACCTCTTCAACTCCGCGAAGGATACGGGCGAGGCGGATGCCGTGATCTTGCGTAATGCGGCCCTGCCAACCGCGTTCATATTCCAGCGCGATCAGGTCGAGACGGGCGGCAACCTTGTCGGCAACGCCTTGCAGGTCGGCATCGACGGCACCGGGGACAAAGGCACCGGCCACAGCAGCCTGTTCCAGAATGTGGCGCGGGTAGTGGGTTGGGAAGGCATCCAGAACGCGTTTCAACTGGCGCGCTTCGTCGACGACGCGGGTCAGGTCCTGACCGACGATTTCCTCGCCCGAGCCTAGCTTCAGAACAGCACCCTCGACCCCCTGGTTGATCAGATAGTCATCCAGCGCGGCCTGATCTTTCAGGTAAACCTCTGATTTACCACGTGAAACTTTATAGAGCGGTGGCTGCGCGATATAGAGATAGCCACCTTCAATCAATTCCGGCATCTGACGGTAGAAGAAGGTCAGCAGCAGGGTTCTGATGTGCGCGCCATCGACATCCGCATCGGTCATGATGACGATCTTGTGGTAGCGCAGCTTTTCGATGTTGAACTCATCGCGGCCGATGCCGGTGCCTAGCGCCATGACGAGGTTCCCGATCTCCTGTGACGACAGCATCCGGTCAAACCGAGCGCGTTCGACGTTCAGGATTTTCCCGCGCAGGGGCAGAACGGCCTGAGTCAGACGGTCGCGACCGGTCTGGGCAGAGCCGCCCGCCGAGTCACCCTCCACCAGGAAAACTTCAGTCTTGGACGGGTCTTTCTCGGAACAATCTTTCAGCTTCCCGGCCAGATAGTTCACATCCATCGCCGTTTTGCGGCGGGTCAGCTCACGCGCCTTTCGGGCGGCCTCACGGGCCAATGCGGCCTCGATGATCTTGCCGACGATCCCTTTGGCTTCGTTGGGGTTTTCTTCGAACCACTCGGCCAGCTTTTCGTTCATCAGGCCTTCGACTGCAGGGCGGACTTCGGACGACACCAGCTTGTCTTTGGTCTGCGACGAGAATTTCGGGTCCGGCACTTTCACCGACAACACGCAGGTCAGACCTTCGCGCGCGTCATCGCCGGTAAAGCTGACCTTTTCCTTCTTCGCGATCCCGCTGGATTGCGCGTAGTTGTTGATCGTCCGGGTCAGAGCGCCCCGGAAACCGGCCACGTGCGTGCCACCGTCTCGCTGTGGGATGTTGTTGGTGAAGGGCAGAACCGTCTCGTGGTAGCTGTCGTTCCACCACATCGCGATTTCGACACCGATATCGTCCCGCTCCCCCTTGATATAAATCGGCTCAGGCATCGCGGGCGATTTGGAGCGGTCCAGGTATTTGACGAACTCCTTGACGCCACCCTCATAGAATAGCTCGGTCTCCAAACGTTCTGCAGGGCGCTCATCAATCAGGATGATCCGCACGCCCGAGTTCAGAAAGGCCAGCTCACGCAGGCGTTTCTCCAGCGTCTCAAACGAGTATTCGAGGTTCGAGAACGTATCGGTCGAGGCCAGAAAGCGCACTTCGGTCCCGGTGCGATCGCCGCATTCGCCGACGACTTTCAGATGCTCAGCGGTCTCGCCACGCTCAAAACGCGCTACGTGCTCTTTGCCCGCGCGCCAGATGCGCAGCTCGAGCCATTCGGACAGAGCATTTACAACCGAAACGCCCACGCCGTGCAGACCGCCAGACACCTTGTACGAGTTGCTGTCGAACTTACCGCCCGCATGCAACTGGGTCATGATGACCTCGGCCGCCGAGACGCCCTCTTCGGGGTGAATATCGACCGGGATACCACGGCCATTGTCACTGACCGACACGCTGGAATCGGCGTGAATTTTCACGGTCACATGGTCGGCATGACCGGCCAAAGCCTCATCAATTCCGTTGTCAACGACCTCATACACCATATGGTGCAGACCCGAGCCATCGTCCGTATCCCCGATATACATACCGGGACGTTTGCGAACCGCCTCTAAGCCTTTGAGAACTTTGATGGAATCTGCGCCGTATTCCTGGGGTGCCTGTGCGTCTTCGGACATGCCGTTAGTACCTATATTATTTTGGTAACTTATACGTTTTCTGGTGGGGAATGTCACGCGCTCCCCCAAGATTTTGTGGTTGAGATCCGATTTATCTGCGGATCAAAGCCGATCGAGGTCTGCCGCGATATCAGCTGCAATTTCGGCGGCGTTGACGTCGTCCCGTTCGGCCGTCAATCGCAGGCCCAGAAGGTCCGACTGATAGCGCGCAGCAAGGCGTTCGGGATCGTGATCAGGGCTTATCTCTCCGGCCTTTTGGGCGCGGCGAAACAGGTCTGCGAAACAGGATTTCATTGCGATCATATGCGCGCCTGCCTGACCGGCCAGATCGTGATCCTTTGCCTGCAACTCGGCATAGGTCTTGGCCAGCATACAAGCTTTAGTCGGCAGATCAGAGGCAGTAATCACGCGATAGGGCTGCGCCTTGAGCGCCCCGAGCGGCCCCAGCTCCTCAGCCAAGGCCAACATGCTCGCAACCCCGTCCTGCGCGTAGCGCTCCAGCGCCAGCGCATAGAGGGCATCTTTCGAGCCAAACGCCGCATAGAAACTGCCCGGCTTCAGTTTCAGTTCACGCTCAAGGTCCTTCAGCGACGTCCCCGCCCAGCCGTGACGCCAGAAGATATCACGCGCCTGCGCGATCAGCGCGTCTCGGTCATATGCGGGTTTGCGGGGCATTGGACCACCAATTCTTGAGCATTTGCTCAAATATATACTTGAGTGATCGCTCAAGAAACCCTAAATACGACTCATCGCGCCAGAAATCAGGAGTTTTGACATGGCCAACTTCCCGTCTCACGACCTCGAATCCGCCCCTGAAGAATCCAAACCGCTGCTGGAGAAATCACAAGCCGCCTTTGGCCGCCTGCCCGGTCTGCACAAGGTGATGGCGGAAAGCCCGCAGCATCTTGAGGCCTATCAGGTTCTGCACGGCCTCTTCCTGCAAACCGATTTCGACAATGATGAGAAAACCGTAGTTTGGCAGACCATAAACGTCGAAAACGAATGCCATTACTGTGTCCCCGCCCATACCGGAATCGCCAAGATGATGAAGGTCTCGGACGAGATCACCGAGGCTCTGCGCAACGAAACCCCGCTGCCGACTGCCAAGCTAGAGGCCCTGCGCACCTTCACCCTGCAAGTGATGGAAACCCGCGGTAACCCGACCGAAGAACAGCTGCAGGCGTTCTTTGACGCAGGCTATTCCCACCGCGCCGTTCTTGATGTTGTTCTGGGTCTGGCGCAGAAAACCATGTCGAACTACGTCAACCACATGGCCAAAACACCGGTCGATCAGGTCATGCGCGGCTTCCTGTGGGAACGCAAAGTGGGCGAACCGGCCTAAGCCGACACGACCGAGCCCTCATCGCCTTCGGTAACAACCAGCGTTTGGGCCCGGTCGCCCAATTCCGCAAACAGCTCAGGCCCGGTGCCCGTCATCCAGGCCTGAGCGCCTAGCGCACAGATCTCATCATAGAGCGCTGCGCGTCGCCCGGCATCCAGATGCGCAGCCACCTCATCCAGCAACACGATCGGCGGCGCGCCAACCATTCCCGCCAGAGCCCGTGCGTTCGACAGGATCAGGGACACCAGCAGCGCCTTCTGCTCACCCGTGGAACAATCTTTGGCCGGAACCCCTTTGGCAGCGAACACCCCATACAGGTCCGAGCGATGCGGCCCGACCAGAGTCCGCCCTGCTGCAAGATCACGGAAACGGCTTTCGCTCAACGCCTCCCGCAGATCATCCGCTGTCTCGGGCATCGCACCTTCTGTTTGGATCAACTCCAATTCGGCTGAAGGAAACGCCGTTTCGGCCTTTTCCTGTGCGGCACGCAAATGATCCAATGCTGCAAGACGCGCCGCATGGATCCTATACCCTGCCTCGGCCATCTGACCTTCCAAAGCCGTGTACCAATGGGCGTCCCGGACCTGATCTTTCAATAGCCGGTTCCGCTCACGCATAGCCTTTTCGTAGGTCAGCGAAGCCTCGGCATGCGTGGGATCAAAGCTCAGCGCGATGCGGTCCAGAAATCGCCGCCGCCCCTCAGCCCCTTCGATCCACAGCCGATCCATCGACGGGATCAACCACACCACGCGCGCGAGCTTGCCCAGATCAATCTGACTGGCAGCCTTGCCATCAATCCGAACCTGACGTGCCGCGCCGCCTTCGGACCATGTCTCGATCTCATATCGCCCGCCCTGCGCGCTCAGCAGGACGGACAGTTTCCAGCCCAAGGCCTCAGGCCGCCGGGTCATCTCAGCCGCACTGGCCCGCCGCATCCCGCGACCAGGCGAGAACAGAGACACCGCTTCAAGGATATTGGTCTTCCCGGCCCCGTTCGGCCCATGGATCGCAACCGGACGCCCATCCAAAGACAAACGCGCCAGCTTATGAGACCGAAAATGCGAGACCGTAAGTTCGGTCAGGGCCAATCCCATGACCCCTCCCTTCTTCTGTTCAAAAATACCTCCGCCGGAGGCATCGCGCGCCAGCGCGATCAGACACGCATCGGCATGACAACATAGACCGCGCTCAGATCATTACCTTCGCGCATCAAAGTCGGGTCACCGGCCGAGTTAAACAGGAACACCGCGTTCTCACGATCCACCTGCGATGCAATCTCGAGGAGGTATTTCGCGTTGAACCCAATCTCGAGACGTTCGTCACCGTAAGCGACGGCCAGCTCTTCTTCAGCCGCGCCGCTATCGGGTGCATTGACCGACAGCACCAACTTATCCGCATCCAGTTGCAGCTTCACGGCGCGCGAACGCTCTGACGAAACGGTCGCAACCCGGTCCACGGCTTGCGCAAACTCGGCCGCATCCACTTCCAGTTTGCGCGTATTGCCCTGCGGAATAACGCGTGTGTAGTCGGGAAAGGTGCCATCAATGACCTTCGAGGTCAGCGTGATATCCGGCGTGGCAAAGCGCACTTTGGTTTCGCTGACAGACACTGCGATATCCATCTCGTCATCATCCAGCAGTTTGCGCAGCTCACCCACGGTTTTACGGGGCACGATCACACCGGGCATGTCCGCAGCACCATCCGGCAGGTCCGCATCAATCCGCGCCAGGCGGTGACCATCGGTGGCCACACAGCGCAGGACCTTGCCGCCTTCGGACCCGTCCGCGACATGCATGTAGACACCGTTCAGATAGTACCGCGTCTCTTCGGTCGAGATGGCGAATTTCGATTTGTCGAACAACCGACGCAGCAACGCCGCCGACGCGGTGAAATTTGACTGATATTCCGAGGACGCCATGACCGGGAAATCCTCTTTCGGCAAGGTCGCCAGAGAGAAGTTCGACCGGCCCGCCTCAACCGTCAAACGACCTGCGGCGCTGTCGGCCGTCAGGGTGACCAGCGCGCCATCCGGCAGTTTACGCACAATTTCATGAAGGGTCGTAGCGGCCACGGTCGTCGCACCGGCCTTTTCGACCTGCGCAGGCGCTTTGTCGACAACCTCGATATCCAGATCAGTGGCTCGGAACAGGGCTTGGTCGCCTTCGGCCTCGATTAGCACATTGGCAAGGATCGGGATCGTGTTGCGACGTTCCACAACGGATTGGGCCTGGGAAACGGCCTTGAGAAGGGTGCCGCGTTCGATGCTGATCTTCATACCCTCTGTTCCTCTGACTTGCGTGCCGAAAATGGGCGGGACTGGCACGTTAGCGTCTCAGCCCTGAGGCACAAGGATTTTTTACCGATTTCTGGGTGGGAATACCCCGGTGGTCAAGAGGTACACGCGCGAAACGCGTCCATTCCTCCGCAACCGTGGAGATTAGCGCACAAGAAAACGCCCCGGACGCACTGACCCGGGGCATTTACTGACAATGGGTGCGGTTCAGGCCTCCAGCGAGCGGCGCAGCATTTCCACGTCTTCTGCGATCTGACCATCAGTCGTCTTCAGCTCTTCGATGCGCTTGACCCCGTGCATGACGGTTGTGTGGTCGCGCCCTCCGAACCGACGGCCGATCTCTGGTAGAGAGCGGCTGGTTAGTTGCTTGCACAGATACATGGCTACCTGACGCGGACGAGCATAGGACCGCAGGCGCTTGGGGCCGATAATGTCGGACAGGCGAATGTTGTAGTAGTCCGACACTTTGCGCTGGATCTCCTCGACGGTGATTTTGCGCTCTGAGGCGCGCAGCACATCCGCCAGACAGTCCTGAGTCAGCTCCATGTCGATCTCACGCCCCACTAGCGAGGCAAAGGCGAACAGACGGGTCAGAGCGCCTTCGAGAACACGCACATTGGTCGAGATGCGATGCGCCAGGAACTCCAGCACGCCATCGGCGATAACAAGATCGGGATAGGTGGCGATGTGTTGCTGGACCTTGTTTTGCAAAATGCCCAGACGCAATTCGTAGTCGGTGGGATGCAGATCGACGACCAGACCACATTGCAGGCGGGATTTTACGCGATCTTCCAGATCCTTGATCTCACCCGGTGCGCGGTCCGCCGAGATGATGATCTGTTTGTTCTGGTCCACCAGAGCGTTGAAGGTGTGAAAGAACTCTTCTTGGGTCGAGTCCTTGCCCGCGATGAACTGCACATCGTCCACCATCAGCACATCGACCGAGCGGAACAGATGTTTGAAATCCATCATCCGGCGTTCGCGGAGAGCTTGAACAAAGCGATACATGAACTGTTCCGCCGACAGGTAAAGCACGTTCAGCTCGGGGCTTTTGGTTTTCAGCTCCCACGCGATCGCGTGCATCAGGTGCGTTTTACCCAACCCAACACCGCCGTAGAGAACCAGCGGATTGAACGTGACCGGGCCACCTTCAGCTACGCGGCGCGCGGCGGCATGGGCCAATTCGTTGGGTTTGCCGACAACAAAGCTGTCGAAGGTAAAACGCGTATCCAAGGGTGCGGCCTGTAGATCCTCGAGCGCCGCATTGGCAGATTCCGCAACTGGTGCAGCAGCTGCGGTCAACTTGGGTTCATCCGTGACAACTGCCGGTCGGGTGGTCGAATTGGCTGCCGCCTTGAACGCAAGACGTTGGACGGTCTCACCCGCGGTATTCAGTTCATACAGAATCAAATCTGCGAAATTCTGGCTGACGTAATTCCCCATGAAGTTGGTTGGCACTGAGAACACGGCTACACCATCCTGCAGCTCCTGGAATTCCAGAGGCTCAATCCAGGTGGTGAAGTTGTTCTTGCCAACGGCCTTCAATAGTTTGTTACGCAGTTGTCCCCATTTCTCTTGTGTCATCAAGCGCCTCACGCATCCCATTTTTTTTGACCTGTCGGTCTTATCAATCGTCGCCGGTTTCCCGGTCATTTACGTTCACGCACAAGGGTACCCTGCGCCGGACTGTCCCATCCGGCGGGTAAATGAATACTCAGCATGCACAAATCGTATCCCGCAGCAGGATCCCGGAAAACCGGGGCACGCGTAGTAACCCAATTGTTTGACAGGGCTGAGATCATCGGAAAACCCGAGACCCAGAGCAGATCGTTTCACCGGCCAAGGCCGGTTTTCGAACGCTGGTTCCTGCTGTCTGACTGATGCCCGTCAGTCAGATGGCTGGAACAGCCTGTCCCCCCAAGCGAGTGAATCGCTGACTCAGTGGTAGCAAGATGTTGCCTGTCGCGGCAACGAAACTCTGATATTGACTCGGAGTTCAGGGCGAAAGAATCTCTCGACTTCGTGAGGTCGCGGCTTTCTGGCAACAAACAAGAAAGGCGCCGCAATGCGCGACGCCTTTACGTAGGAAAACGCTTGACGTGTTCCAGCGGGAATCAACCCAGCGCTTTAACGCGTGCCGACAGGCGCGACATTTTACGCGATGCGGTGTTCTTGTGGAAAACGCCTTTGGTGACGCCACGCATCAGTTCAGGCTGAGCTGCGCGCAGAGCTGCGGTTGCAGCGTCTTTGTCGCCCGATGCGATCGCTTCTTCAACTTTGCGCAGGTAGGTGCGGATGCGCGAACGGCGCGCTTTGTTTACGGCGAAACGCTTTTCGTTCTGACGAGCGCGTTTCTTTGCTTGGGGCGAATTTGCCATGTGTCTCTGACCTTTGTTCGGTACGATTGTCTAGGGTTGCGCGCAACGGAAGTATCCGCACCGGATCAGAAATCACGAGTGTGAGTCGGGCCAAGCGGGCCGCACGCGCATGTATGACGGCGGTCTCTACCCAAGTTTTACAGGTTTGCCAAGCCGATTCTTGCCTCATATGTCCAACAAAAAAAGGCAGGCCACCGCCTGCCCTTCCGGAATTCTTTGTCGCGACGCTACTTGTCGCGGAATTGCGCGGCGCGTTTTTCAAGAAACGCCGCCATGCCCTCTTTCTGGTCTTCGGTCGCGAACATCGAATGAAAGACGCGACGCTCGAACAGAAGACCTTCGCTAAGCGGTAGCTCATAGCTGCGATTCACTGCCTCTTTGGCGGCTGCCGCCGTTAGCAGAGACTTCTCAGCAATCTTATGGGCTGCACCCACAGCTTCTTCGATCAGCTTTTTCGCAGGAACCACGCGGCTGACAAGACCCGCGCGCTCGGCTTCTTCTGCGTCCATGAAGCGACCGGTCAGGTTCATGTCCATCGCTTTGGACTTACCAACAAAGCGCGTCAGGCGCTGAGTGCCGCCGATACCGGCTATAACGCCCAGATTGATCTCGGGCTGGCCGAACTTGGCGGTATCTGCGGCGATGATGAAATCGCATATCATGGCCAATTCGCAGCCGCCGCCCAGCGCGTAGCCCGCAACCGCCGCGATTATGGGTTTGCGAATGGCCGAGACGCGCTCGTTAACCGAGGCAAACAGGTCGGTGCTGAAAACGTCGACAAAGCTCATCTCGGACATTTCCTTGATGTCCGCACCCGCGGCAAAAGCCTTGTCCGAGCCGGTCAGCACGATGCAGCGCACCTTGTCGTTCTGATCCGCCTCTTCCAACGCATCGCAAAGCTCACCCACCAATTGGGTGTTCAGCGCATTCATCGCATCTGGTCTGTCGAGTTTGATAAGGGCGACGTGGTCTTCGATTTCGACGATGATCGTCTCAAAAGCCATGAGGTATAAGCTTCCGGTTGTTCCGTTCAGGTACGATTCCTTAACACGCGATTTCGCTGGATCAAGCTATCTTTGGCATTGCGCACAGTAGAAGGATGAGCGACCGGACTGGGTGATTCTCTTGATTTCGGCACCGCAACCCTGGGTTCGGCAGGATTCGCCTTCGCGGCCGTAAACATCAAAGCTGTGCTGAAAATATCCAAGTTCTCCATCGGCTTGACGGAAATCTTTCAGTGACGATCCCCCTGCTTCGATCGCGTCCTGCAACACCTGCCGGATGATCGGCACAAGGGCTGCGACACGCGCCGCAGAAATTTGTCCGGCTTTGCGACGTGGCGACACCTTGCCGCGATAAAGCGCCTCGCAAACGTAAATATTCCCCAACCCGGCAACGATTCCCTGATCCAGAAGCGCCGATTTGACCGGCGTGTTCTTGCCCTTGAACGCATCAATCAGGTGCTGTTCGTGAAAATCATTGCCCAATGGCTCTGGCCCCAGAACGGACAGCAGCTTGTGGTCTTCTGCGGTTGCGGTTGGCAGCAAATCCATGGCCCCGAACCGGCGCGGATCGTTGAACGTCACGCGGGCACCATTGGCCATGTGAAACACGACATGGTCATGCTTTTCGGGCATTGGATGGTCATGGACGAACTGCCCCAGCGGGTCACCTGATACCGTCATACGCCCCGACATACCCAAGTGAATCAACAACGTCTCGCCACTGCTGAGATCAGCCAGAATGTATTTTGAGCGCCGCCGCAGGCGCTGAACCGTCTGCCCGGTCAACCGCTCGGCCATACGCTCCGGGAAGGGCCAGCGCAGATCGGGGCGGTTCACATCTGCACGCTCGATCACCACCCCCTCCATCGCAGGGGTCAGGCCGCGTCTTACTGTCTCGACCTCGGGCAATTCGGGCATTAGTTGGCTCCTATTCCAAAGGGCCGCATTGTGCCCGCCTCTGATGGCCCTATAACAGAAGCGAAATTCGACAAACGGCAAGGCAAATGTCCGACAACAGCGACAAGACGACTCATTTCGGGTTCGAAACCGTGCGCGAGGCCGACAAGGCCGGGCGCGTACAGGGCGTTTTCAACTCGGTGGCCTCGAAATACGACGTGATGAATGATGTCATGTCGATGGGCATCCATCGGGTCTGGAAAGACGCGATGATGGACTGGCTTGCCCCGCACCCCGGTCAGCGCCTGCTGGACGTCGCAGGCGGCACCGGAGACATCTCGTTCCGCTTTCTCAAACGCGCGGGCTACGGTCACGCAACCGTCCTGGACCTGACCGAGCCGATGCTGGTCGAGGGCCGCCAACGGGCTGAGGCCGATCAGATGTCGGACAGCCTGAACTGGGTCGTCGGCGATGCGATGTCCCTGCCGTTCGAGGACAACACCTTCGACGTCTACACAATCTCCTTCGGGATCAGGAACGTCACCCGCCCGCAAGAAGCGCTGAACGAGGCCTATCGCGTTTTGAAACCCGGCGGCCGCCTGATGGTGCTGGAGTTCAGCCAGTTGCCAAATGACGGTCTGCAAAAGCTCTATGATCTCTACAGCTTCAACGTCATCCCGCGCATGGGCAAGCTGATCGCCAATGACTACGACAGCTACCAGTACCTTGTGGAATCGATCCGCAAGTTCCCCGATCAGGAGAAATTCCTGGGCATGGTTCGTACCGCCGGTTTTGAGAACGCCAAGTACCGCAATCTAAGCATGGGAATCGCCGCGCTGCATTCCGGCTGGAAGATCTAAATGCGCGGCCCTCACAACATCATACGCCTGATCCGCACAGGCGCCACGCTAGAGCGCACGGGCGCCATGAATGTCGTGCTGGACGCGTTCGAAGCCCCCCGCGCGGTCTGCTTTGTTGCCCACGCGCTCGGCAAACCGTTTCAATGGCTTGGGTACAAGGGCGACCCCGAGATGCCCCCTGCCACACGCGCCCTGACGGCGCTGGGTCCGGCGTATATCAAATTCGGACAGGTCCTGTCGACCCGACCCGACGTGGTTGGCAACGAACTGGCCGAGCAACTGCGCGTATTGCAGGACAAGCTGCCCCCATTCCCGAAGGCCGAGGCCATGGCTGAGGTCGAGAAGGAGCTGGGCCAGCCGATCTCGGACATGTTCAGCGAGTTCAGCGAACCGATCGCTGCAGCCTCGATCGCTCAGGTTCACAAGGCCAAGCTGGCGACCACAGGCGAAGACGTCGCCGTCAAAGTCCTGCGTCCGGGAATCGAGCGCGCTTTCCGCAAGGATGTCGACGCGTTCTATTTCGCCGCCCGCATGGTACAACTCTGCGCCCCCGGCGCGCGCCGCCTCCGTCCTATGGAGGTAATCGAACATTTCGACGGCGTGGTTCGGGGTGAGCTGGACTTGCGTCTGGAAAGCTCGGCAGCCTCGGAATATGCCGCCAACACCAAGGATGATGCCGGGTTCTGGTTGCCTCCGGTCGTGTGGTCGCTGTCCGCGCGCCGGGTGATGACGCTCAGCTGGGCGGATGGCATCCCGCTTGGCGACAACGACGCCCTGGACGCCGCAGGCCATAACCGCCGCGATCTGGGCGAGCGTGTCCTGCGCCTGTTCCTGCTGCACGCCCTGCGCGATGGCTACTTTCACGCCGACATGCACCAGGGCAACCTGAAGGTCGCCGCCAACAGCGATATCATCGCCTATGACTACGGCATCATGGGCCATATCGACGAATACACCCGCCGGGTTTATGCCGAGATCCTCTTTGGCTTCATCCGCCGCGACTACAAACGCGTGGCCGAGGTGCATTTCGAGGCCGGATACGTCCCCGCCAATCAGGACGTCGACGAATTCGCCCGCGCCCTGCGCGCTGTGGGCGAGCCCATCTTCGGCATGGACGCCACCCATATCTCGATGGGCCGCCTGCTGAACTACCTGTTCGAAGTCACCGAACGCTTCGGCATGGAAACCCGGACCGAGCTGATCCTGCTGCAGCGCACCATGGTTGTGGTCGAAGGCGTCGCCCGCTCACTCGATCCGCATATCAATATATGGGAGGTCGCCCGTCCAGTCGTCGAGGATTACATCAAGAAATCCATCGGCCCCCGCGCGGCGCTCCGCGACTTTGGCAAAACCGCTCTGGTTCTGGCCCGGTTCGGCCCGCGCCTGCCCGCGCTGGTGGAAAACGCCCTGATCGCTCAAACCCAGAAAGACGATCAGACCAACTCCCGCCTGTGGTCCAAAGCCCTTCCCGCCACGCTCGGAGCCGTGGCAGGCGCTGCTTTGGTTTTGCTACTAACAGCGCTCAGCTAGGCGCCAGCCGCCTGCTTCATCTGGCTGAAAATATCCTCGGGGGGAATTGCGCTCAAGGCGCGATGGGGGGCAGACAGCCCCCCTGCCCAACTCGAAGTCAGAGCCGCTCTATGGCAATCGCAATACCCTGACCACCGCCGATACACATGGTGATCAGACCTTTGGAACCTCCAATTCGCTCCAACTCATACAAAGCCTTCAGCGTGATGATCGCACCTGTCGCACCCACCGGGTGACCCAAGGCAATCGCACCACCGTTCGGGTTTACCTTGTCGGCATCCAGACCCAGCTCTTTGTTCACAGCCAGAGCCTGCGAAGCAAAGGCTTCGTTGCTTTCGATCACGTCGAAGTCTTCCACCGTCAGGCCGGTCTTGGCCAGCAGGTTTTGCACAGCAGGCACCGGACCGATGCCCATCACCTCGGGGCGGACACCGGCGTGGCCGTAACCCAGAATACGCGCTTTCGGCTTCAGACCAGCCTTCTCGGCCGCGCCTGCCGTGGCCAGAACCATCGCTGCCGCGCCATCATTGATGCCAGAGGCGTTGCCCGCCGTTACCCGGCCATCCTTCTTGAACGCCGGACGCAGACCCGCCAGCGCCTCAATCGAGGTCGCCTTGGGATGCTCGTCGACCATGAAATCAACCATGTCGCGCTTAACCTTGACCTGAACTGGCGCGATCTGGCTCTGGAAAAACCCTGCCTCAATGGCCGCCGCGGCACGGGTCTGGCTGGTTAGAGCAAACTCATCCATCTGCTCGCGTGTGACCTGATGCTCATCGGCGACGTTCTCAGCCGTCACACCCATATGGCCGGTGCCAAAGGGGCAGTTCAGCGCACCCAGCATCATGTCGAGCGATTTGATATCGCCCATCTTGGCACCCCAGCGCGCCTGCTGCAGGATATAGGGGCTCCGCGACATGCTCTCAGCCCCACCAGCCACAGCAAATTCGGCATCACCCAGCATCAGCGACTGTACCGCCGACACAATCGCCTGCGCCCCTGAACCGCACAGACGGTTCACGTTCATCGCGGGGGTTTCGACCGGGATACCTGCCTGTTTGGCCGCCGCACGCGACAGATACATGTCGCGCGGTTCGGTGTTGATCACATGACCAAACACAACGTTGCCAATCTGGCCGCCTTCGACGCCCGATTTCTCCATCGCGGCTTCGGTCACAACGGTCGCCAGGTCAATCGGTGCGGTCGAGGCCAGAGCGCCCCCAAACGTTCCAACCGCCGTACGGGCCCCATCCAGAATGACGATATCTTTCATGTCTCTTCTCCTCTTGGACTTGGCGGCACTATTACGCCCAGTTGGCGCGTTGTCCTATACGACGTACCGTCACAAGCAGAATTGACAACCCATCGGGAAAAGCGCATCAGATTCCGTCATGACGGAAAACACAGACGATATCCTGACCCTTCTGCCCGCCCGCCTGAAAGAGGCGCGTCGCGCCAAGGGCCTGTCGCTGGAAGCTGTTGCCAATCTCAGCGGCGTATCTCGATCAATGGTCAGTCAGATCGAACGGGGCGAAAGCAGCCCGACCATCTCAACCCTGTGGAACCTGACGCGGGCCTTGCAGGTGGATTTCGCAGGGCTGCTGGAAGAGACCAAGACCTCAGATCAGATCGAGGTTCTGCGCCAGGCCGAGGTGCCCAGCATCGACAACATGGGCACAAACTGTCGGATCCGCATCCTGTCCCCCCCGGAAGAGGCCGGAGGGCATGAGGTCTACGACATCCGCTTTGACCACGACGGGACACTGAACAGCCAGCCGCATGCCCGCGGCACACGCGAACAGTTGACGGTTCTGGAGGGCGCGGTGCGCGTCACCTCGGGCACTGCGATATCTGAGATGCAACAGGGCGACACCGCCCGCTATGCGGCTGATGTGACCCATTCCATTGCCTCAATAGGCCCCGCGCGGGTTTTTCTGATCGTCAAGAACGCCTAAAACGTTTTGCGTTTTACCCGAGGCAAGTCCATCGAAATGCGCGTTCGCCTCTCGTCGCTCGCATGAGCGACTGTCGGCAACACATCGCGACCGCGATGTGTGAGAGACCGCAGCAAGAGGCAGCGTATTTCGTTTCAAATCAAACCCAAGACGACATATATTCCACCTTCACGGAAATTTTTCCCGTATAGCGTAATTCTCCTATTTGGGAATTACATCCGCTATGTTAGACATCCGACTCAGATGAACGGAGGTCGCCATGGCAGATGCATTCCTGTCCCATATCACGGACACCCTCGCGCAGATCGAATCCGAAGGTCTGTATAAACGCGAACGCATGATTACATCGCCTCAGGGCGGCGAGATTACGGTGGGCGACAAACAGGTCATCAACCTGTGCGCCAACAACTATCTCGGTCTGGCCGATCATCCCGCGTTGATCGACGCGGCCACAACTGCGATGGGGCCCAAAGGGTTCGGCATGGCCTCGGTCCGGTTTATCTGCGGCACGCAAGACATTCACCGCGAGTTGGAACAGAAGCTGGCCGAGTTCCTGAACAAGGATGACTCGATCCTGTTCGCCGCCTGTTTCGACGCGAACGGGGGGCTGTTCGAACCCCTTCTCGGCCCCGAGGACGCAATCATCTCGGACAGTCTGAACCACGCCTCGATCATCGACGGGGTGCGGCTGTGTAAAGCCAAGCGCTATCGCTATCTGAACAACGACATGAACGACCTCGAAGCCTGGCTGAAGCAGGCGCGTGAGGACGGGGCGCGGCATATCATGATCGCGACTGATGGCGTGTTTTCAATGGATGGCTACCTCGCCAACCTGCCGAAAATCCGTGAGTTGGCCGATAAATACGACGCCATCGTCATGGTCGATGATTGCCACGCTACCGGGTTTATGGGACCGAACGGCGCGGGCACGCCGGATCATTTCGGTGTCGATGTCGACATCCTGACGGGAACCTTGGGAAAAGCACTTGGGGGGGCAATCGGCGGTTATATCGCCGGGCCGCAGCCAGTGATCGACCTGCTGCGGCAGCGGGCGCGGCCCTATCTGTTCTCGAACTCGCTGCCGCCATCCATCGTCGCCGCCGGGATTGAGGCCATCCGTCTGGTCCAACAAGGCGACATGCTGCGCGCGCAGCTGTTCGGCAATGCCAAATACTGGCGGGCGGGGCTGGAGAAGCTGGGTTTTGACCTTTTGCCCGGTGAACACCCGATCATTCCCGTCATGCTGGGCGATGCGACATTGGCGCAGGGCATGGCGGCTCGATTGTTTGATGAAGGTGTCTATGTATCGGGCTTTTTCTTCCCTGTGGTTCCGCGCGGGCAGGCCCGGATCAGAACCCAGATGAACGCCGCACTGACACGGCAGGAGCTTGACCAGGCGCTTGCCGCTTTTGAGAAAGTCGGCAAAGAGCTTGGAGTCATCAAATGACCTTTGCCTCTGTCATCGACGCCATCAGCGATACCCCTTTGGTGGACTTGTCGCGCATCTGCCAGCAGCTTCAGCTGGACGGTCGCATTCTGGCCAAGCTGGATTATCTGTTGCCTGGCTTCTCGAAAAAAGACCGCGCGGCCAAATCCATCATCGAAATGGCCCGCACCGACGGAACGCTTACACCGGGCCAAACTGTGGTCGAGCTGACCTCGGGCAATATGGGAACCGGTCTGGCGATTGTCTGCGGGATCATGGGCCATCCCTTTGTCGCAGTGATGAGCGCCGGAAACTCGGTCGAGCGCGCGCGCATGATGCGGGCGTTGGGGGCTGAGGTGATCATCGTACCTCAGGCCCCGGGCAGCAAACCGGGTGAGGTTTCGGGCGCTGATCTGGCGCTGGTGGATGAGGCGGCGCAGACGGTTACTGCAGAACGCGGCGCGTTTCGCGCAGATCAGTTCGGTCATTCGGGTAACCCAATAGCGCATTCAACAGGGACCGGGCCGGAAATCTGGGAGCAGTCTGGCGGTGCGGTAACGGCCTTCTGTGATTTCGCCGGTTCAGGCGGCACCTTGGCCGGAGCAGCGGCATTCTTCGCGCCGCATGGCGTGCGGTGTTACGCCATCGAACCCGAAGGCGCACGGGCCTTGGCTGGTGAAGTCGTCGACACGCCCGACCATCCGATACAGGGCGGCGGCTATGCCATGGCTGACCTGACCCATATGAACGGCGTCCCCCTCGCCGGGCACCTTTCGGTATCTTGCAACACGGCCCGTGATTGCGCCCGGCTGCTCGCACGCAGCGAAGGGATCTTTTCCGGATACTCAGCCGGCGCGAACCTAGCTGGTGCGATCGATTTGCTGCGCGGCCCAGAACGTGGCGGCTGCGTCGCGATCGTCATTTGTGACAGCGGCCTGAAATACCTGTCCACCGATTTGTGGGAGTAGTGCAATGCGTCCCAATACAATGAAAGCACTGGAAAAATCCGAACCCAAGGAAGGCCTGTGGATGGTACAGGCCCCGGTGCCCGAGATCGGCCCGGATGAGGTGCTGATCCGGATCAACAAGACCGGCATCTGCGGGACCGACATTCATATCTGGAACTGGGACGACTGGGCCGCAGCAACCGTTCCCGTTCCGATGATCACCGGCCATGAATTCGCGGGTGAGATCGTCGAGATCGGCCGCAACGTAACCGGGCTTGAGATCGGGCAGCGCTGCTCGGGCGAGGGGCACCTGATCGGAACAGACAGCCGTCAGAGCCGCGCAGGCAAGTTCCACCTCGACCCCGGAACGCGCGGCATAGGCGTCAACGAACAAGGCGCGTTTGCGCAATACCTGAAACTGCCGGCCTTCAATGTCGTCCCCCTGCCCGACGACGTGCCTGACGAAATCGGAGCCATTCTCGACCCGCTGGGAAACGCCGTTCACACCGCGCTCAGCTTTGATCTGCTAGGGGAGGATGTGCTGATCACAGGCGCTGGACCGATTGGCATCATGGCCGCAGCCGTCGCCCGCCACGCAGGTGCCCGCAATGTGGTCATCACCGACATCAACCCCGACCGCCTGAAACTGGCCGAACATGTGGTGCCAACGGTTCGCGCAGTCGATGTCTCCAAAGAGGACCTGCAGGATGTTATCGCCGAGCTGGGATTGAAGGAAGGTTTCGATGTGGGGCTGGAAATGTCCGGCTCGCAAGTCGCGCTGGACCAAATGGTCGAGGCATTGGTTATGGGTGGCAAGATTGCCCTGCTGGGTATTCCGCCCGGCAAGTCCCCGGTCGATTGGTCCCGCATCGTGTTCAAGGCCATCACCATCAAGGGCGTGTACGGGCGCGAGATGTTCGAGACCTGGTACAAGATGATCGCCATGCTGCAAAACGGCCTGGATGTTAGCCGCGTGATCACCCATCAGATGAAAGTCGACGATTTTGCCGAAGGGTTTGCGGCCATGAAATCTGGTCAATCCGGCAAGGTGGTTCTCGACTGGACCTGACCCTCTGGCGCTGCGCGGGCTGACCCCTTACACATCGGGTAACCTCAGGCGTTTGGAGGAGCAAATGAGCGACACTGACAGGTATCTGGAACGCGGGATCGAAGACTCTCTGGTCACCGATTTCACCGAGACCCATCGCAAAAGCTATGGCGATTTTCTGCAACTCAAGACGCTGCTGAACCTGCAGAAGACGTTTCAGGACCCCGCCCAGCCCGACGAGATGTTGTTCATCATCATCCATCAGGTCAGCGAGCTGTGGCTGAAACTGATGCACCATCAACTGGTCGAGGTACGCCGATTCCTGCAGCAGGACGCGTTTGGTCCGGCGATGAAAAACCTCGACCGCATCAAAGCCATTCAACATCAGCTGATCGCGGCCTGGGAAACCCTGCTGACTATGACGCCCGCCGACTACATGACCTTTCGGCAGGCGCTTGGCAGTTCCTCCGGGTTCCAAAGCTATGGCTACCGCCAGATCGAGTTCATTCTGGGCAACAAGGATCCTTCGACACTGAAGGTTCACGCCCATGATCCCGAAGTGATGGAAATGCTGAACGCAGCCCTTACCAAGCCGTCGCTCTATGACGAGGTACTGCACATGCTGGCCCGCCAAGGTTTTGACGTGCCACAGGACCTGCTGGAACGGGACTATGCGCAGCCCTACTCCGGCGATCCTCGGGTGGTCAAAATCTGGGTTCAGGTCTTTCGGGAGACCGAAAAACACTGGGAGCTTTACGCGCTGGCAGAGAAGCTGATGGATGTGGAATGCCTGTTCCAACGGTGGCGGTTCGATCACGCGACCGCCGTTGAACGTGTCATCGGGATGCAACCGGGAACAGGAGGCTCCAGCGGCGTCGGCTTCTTACGCAAAGCATTGGAATTGCGCTTCTTCCACGATTTGTATGATATGCGCACAGAACTGATCTATGCGGGGGACTGATGCTGTATCGCGGGTTTTCACAGGCTGAACTGGAACAGGAATATTCGCCGAGATCTATGATCGGCGGTGATCTGACGCCTTACATTGCCAGCTATAGTGCCCTCAGCGCTCAGGCGCGGGGCAGTTTGACGGTTCAGGAAAATCTGACCTATGGTGCAGGCCCCGCACAGGTTCTGGATTATTTCCCAGCGGCCGAGGCAGGCGCGCCGCTGCATGTGTTTATCCATGGCGGCTATTGGCAGGCCCTTAGCCAGCGCGAGTCCGCCATGATGGCACCGGCGCTGATTGAAGCGGGTCAGGCTTTTGCGACACTGAACTATACTCTGGCCCCTGATGCCCGCATCGCGGACATGATCGACGAGTGCCGCGATGCGCTGCTCTGGCTAGCGTCGCAGGCTAAGTCCCTGGGGTTTGATCCGACCCGGATCACCTTGTCAGGGCACAGCGCCGGTGCGCAATTGGCCAGCATGGTTATGGCGCAGTCTGCAAACGCTCTGGCCCGCGCCGGCTTGAGGGTGCGCGACGTGATCCTGATCAGCGGCGTCTACGATCTGGAACCGATCAGCCTGACCTCGGTCAACGATCCGCTGCAACTGACACCGGTTGAGGTCAACGACCTTTCCCCCATACGCCACGTGCCACGACCCGGACCGCGCTACCACGTGACCGTGGCCGAGAGGGACACCCCGGAATTCATCCGTCAAAGCCGCGACTACGCCGAGCACCTGCGCAAGGCCGGACATTCTGTCAGCTTCGATCTGAAAAAGGGGATGCAGCATTTCGACATCATCATGCATCCCGGGACGTTCACATCTTCAAAGCAGTAGGGAACGCCCTAGTCTTCGCAATGCCCAGTGCTGGCCCCTGTCAATTCAAACTCGGGTCCTTGATGCCAATCCGTATGTTCAGGGATGACCGGGCCCAAGGGGATTGCACTCCGTCCGTTTCGCCGATCACATCCGTGCGCACCTGATCAAACATCTGCTCAAGGGTGAGACCTCTGGTCCCGATCGCACGTGCGATGGCTGCTGTGTAGGGGCTGTTGGTTCCGGTCCCGTCCAGTGCGACGTCGCCGGGTCCGGTGGCATAAGCGATCAGGTTGTTGGTGCGGGCTGTCATACGCGCAAGCCCGTCGCCGACATCCAGTGCACCGTCCGTTTCACTTCCAAAAGGATTGTCGCGGCACGCGTCCAGAATCATGACACTCACGGCCTGAGGTGTGTGAATGCGATCCAGAACCCACTCGGCCGGGACAGCCTGATCCGCAATATCAGCCTCGGACTGGATGTTCACGCCGAGCGGAAGCAGGTAGTTGAAATCATCACTGCGCACCCCGTGCCCGGCAAAATAGAACACTGCCAAAGCCTCGGACCCCGCTGCGCGCACGGTGCTGGCAAAAGCTTCGACCTCCTGCTCCATCTCTGCGCGGCTTGCATCCGTCAGTGTCGTGACCGCAAATCCTGCACCGCGCAGCTCTTCGCTCATCAAGCGCGCGTCGTTCACAGGGTTGTCGAGGGCCGGGACAGTTGTGTACCCAGCATTCCCGATCACGAGGGCAAACCGTTCATGTGCCAATGCGGGCCCGGCGATCAGGGTGATGACAAAGCAGAGTGCTGTAAAAATACGTGTCAAATCTATCTCCAAATCCGGTCGAACGAGAAAAGCAGGTCTCTTCGTTTGGCCCTTAAGTGCTGCGGGTCCGTTCAATCCCGACCAACAGTAAATCAAGACCGGGCCTCGAAAGTCCATATACGAACTTGTTAAAGCCCCCTGCATAGCTTGAATGTAACGAGGAACACGTTGAACCAAAAAATAGACGTAGATCGCGATGTGCCAAAAAAAACAGCGGCCCAAGTCGAGCCGCTGTTTTCAAACTTACGTGCAGAACCGGATCAGTCCAGCGTGCGGGTGACTTCTTCGCGCTCGAAGATTTCGATCACGTCGCCTGCGCGGATATCGTCGTAGTTCTCGAACGCCATACCGCATTCCTGACCCGACTGAACCTCGGCCACTTCGTCCTTGAAGCGCTTCAGCGTCTTCAGCGTGCCTTCGTGGATCACCACGTTGTCGCGCAGCAGACGGACGCCTGCGGAGCGGCGGGCAACGCCTTCGGTGACCAGACAGCCAGCAACCTTGCCGACGCCAGTGACCTTGAAGACTTCGCGGATCTCGGCGTAACCGATGAACTTCTCGCGGATCTCGGCGCTCAGCAGGCCGGATGCGGCCGCTTTCACGTCATCCACGAGGTCATAGATCACCGAGTAATAGCGGATCTCGACACCCTTCTGGTTCGCGGTGTTCCGCGCCGATGCGTTGGCACGGACGTTGAACCCGAAGATCGGTGCGCCGGAGGCTTCGGCCAGACCGACATCCGTCTCGGTGATCGCACCCACGCCCGAGTGCAGAACGCGCACGCGCACTTCGTCGTTGCCGATCTTCTCCATCGCCTGAACGATGGCTTCGGCCGAACCTTGTACGTCCGCCTTCATCAGAATCGGCAGCTCGGTGACGTTTTCGTCTTCCTTGGCTTTCTGCATCAGCTGCTCAAGGGTGGTCGCGGCACCGGCGGCGGCGCGTTTGTCCTTGGCGGCTTGCTCGCGATAGGCAGCAATCTCACGGGCTTGCGCTTCGGTCTCGGTCACGTTCAGAACGTCACCCGCCTCGGGCGTACCGTTGAGACCCAGAACCTCAACCGGAACCGAGGGGCCGGCTTCCTTGACGCGGTCGCCCTTGTCGTTGATCAGCGCACGGACCTTACCGTATTGCTCACCCACAACGAAGATATCGCCCTGACGCAGCGTGCCGTTCTGAACCAGAACGGTGGCCACAGGGCCGCGACCCACATCCAGCTGCGCCTCGATCACAGCGCCTTGGGCGGCGCGGTCGGGGTTGGCTTTCAGTTCCAGAATTTCGGCCTGCAGTGCGATGGCTTCCAGCAGTTCGTCCAGACCCTGACCGGTGATGGCAGAGACTTCAACGTCCTGAACATCACCCGACATTTTCTCGACGATTACTTCATGCTGCAGCAGATCGGTCCGTACCTTGTCCGGGTTTGCATCGGGCTTGTCGACCTTGTTGATCGCCACGATCATCGGCACTCCGGCCGCTTTGGCGTGGTTGATCGCCTCGATCGTCTGCGGCATCACGGCGTCGTCTGCCGCCACAACCAGAACCACGATATCCGTGACTTGAGCACCGCGCGAACGCATCGAGGTAAACGCCGCGTGGCCCGGGGTATCCAGGAAGGTCAACGTGGTGCCGCCATCGGTTTTCACCTGATAGGCGCCGATGTGCTGGGTGATGCCACCGGCCTCACCTGCCACAACGCGCGCGTCGCGGATTGCATCCAGCAGCGAAGTCTTACCGTGGTCAACGTGACCCATGATGGTGATGACCGGCGGACGCGGCTGCAGATCGTCTTCGCTGTCTTCGACCTCTTTGATGACGTCTTCAACATCCGAATCGGAGACACGTGTGACCTTGTGGCCAAACTCTTCGATGATCAGTTCCGCAGTGTCAGCGTCGATGGTCTGGTTCTGAGTAACCATCATGCCCATCTGCATCAGCGACTTAACAACATCAGCCACACGTTCGGCCATACGGTTGGCGAGCTCTGAGACCATGATGGCCTCGGGCAGCTGAACGTCACGAATGACCTTTTCGCGTTCGACCGAACCGCCCATAGCTTTCTGACGCGCACGCTCTTGCTTGCGCTTCATCGCGGCCATCGAGCGTTGGCGGTTGCCTTCGCCACCAGTGGCCTGACCCAGTGTCAGCTTGCCCGAACGGCGGTTGTCGTCGCGGCCTTTGCCACGACCGCGCTGTTCACGCTCACGATCCTGTTTGCGCGGAGCAGCCGCAGGTGCAGGCTTGCTGGCCGGGCTACGGGCCGCTTTGGGCTCTTCCGGGGCCGGGGCGGCAGCAGCGCGTTTGGCAGCTTCTTCCGCCTCTTGGCGCTTGCGCTCTTCTTCTTCGGCCTTGGCGCGGGCTTTCTCTTCGGCCTCACGCTGTTCGCGTTCCTTGGCCTCTTGTTCCGCACGGCGACGGGCGCGTTCTTCTTCACGCGCCTTTTCAGCTGCCTCACGAGCGGCGGCCTCTTCGACCTCGCGCGCTTTGGCGGCTTGCAATGCCTTCATCCGGCGGGCCATTTCCGCGTCGGAGATCCCGGCAGGACGGCGCGACGGATCACCCGAGGGCGTTGCTCCGCCACCCGGCTTTCCGGCACCCGGCTTGGGGACCACCACGCGTTTGCGTTTGGTTTCCACCACGACATTCTTGGTGCGTCCGTGGCTGAAACTCTGTTTCACATTTCCGGGGCGTGCCCCGCCACGAAGACCCAATGTCTTTTTGCCGTCATTATCGCTCATAAAGCTTCTTACCCTTCCGCGCGGCCCCTGCCGCCGTCATCCGTTTCGCGCAAGCCACGCAGGCGCTGCGCTTCCTCTACAACACGTTTGGCGAGTCCGCCAGAGGCCAGCGCCGCATGAATCACGGTTTGGCGCCCAAATGCCGCCCCTAACTCGTCCGCCGTGAGCCATCCGATGTATTTTCCGAAGTGCGGCGTGCTGAGTTTCGACTTACCGCGCCCCGATCCATCGCTGGCCTGAATCAGTACCTGAGCCTCTTCCCGGTCCAGCCACGTCTTGACCTTTTCGTATCCGGCGACCGCATCGCCGGACTTGCGCGCCAGGCTGAGAAGCTCAACCACACGACGCGCGACTTGTTTTTCGACCTCATCGGCCAGGTCGGCTTGGGCCGTGACCTGCGCCTTGAACCCGCGTGAGAACAGCTTTTTGCTGACCGCCTTGTCCAAGGCCGCGCGATCTGCCGCCACATAGACCCCGCGCCCCGGCAATTTCGCCGCGACATCGGGATAGACCTGACCATCCGGCCCCGTCACAAAGCGGATCAGCCCGTATTTGGGCAGAACCTCGCCCGTGGCGATGCACTTGCGCTCAGGTCCGTCGGACCGATCCTTATGGACGCCACCGCGACCCATCTCAGCCACCCGAGGCCCTGAGATCAGGCCTCGGCCTCCTCTTCGGCTTCGACGTCTTCTTCTGCCTGCTCCAGCTCGTCCGGATCAACCCAGCCCAACATGATACGAGCAGTCATGACCAGATCCTGCGCCTCTTCCAGCGTTACGCCGAACGGCTCAAGCACACCGTCATCCTTGATACGCTCACCATCGACCGTGGTCCAGCCACCGGCCAGTTCCCAGTCGGCACAGGTTGCGAAGTCTTCGAGCGTCTTCACATCATCCTTGGCCAGCGCTTCGACCATCTGGGGTGTCAGGCCTTCGAATTCAATAAGGCTGTCCTCGGCACCCAGAGCGCGCGCGGCATCCAGCGCGGCCTTGGCCTGCGCCTCAAGGAAATCGCGGGCACGCGCCTGCAGTTCCTGGGCGGTGCCTTCGTCAACGCCGTCGATGACCAGCAGTTCGTCCAGCTCAACATAGGCAACCTCTTCGAGGTTGGTGAAGCCTTCGGAAACCAGCAGCTGGGCAAAGAACTCGTCCAGATCCAGGCTGTCCATGAACAGCTGGGTGCGAGCTTCGAATTCTTTCTGACGACGCGCCGATTCCTCGGCCTCGGTCATGATGTCGATGTCCAGGTTGGTCAGCTGGCTGGCCAGACGCACGTTTTGACCACGGCGACCGATAGCGAGGGACAGCTGTTCTTCGGGCACCACAACTTCGATCTTGCCGGCTTCTTCGTCCAGAACCACCTTGGAGACCTCGGCGGGCTGCAGCGCGTTCACCAGGAAGGTCGGCTGATCTTCGTTCCACGGGATGATGTCGATCTTTTCGCCCTGCAGCTCGTTCACAACGGCCTGCACACGGCTACCGCGCATACCAACGCAGGCGCCTACAGGGTCGATCGAACCATCATACGAGATCACGGCGATCTTGGCGCGCGAGCCGGGGTCACGGGCCACGGCCTTGACCTCGATGATGCCGTCATAGATTTCCGGCACTTCCATCTTGAACAGCTCGGCCATGAATTCCGGCGCGGTGCGCGACAGGAAGATCTGGTGGCCACGAACCTCGCGGCGGACCTCCTTGATATAGGCACGCACACGGTCATTCGGGCGATAGCTTTCGCGGCCGATCTTGTCATTGCGGCGCAGAACAGCCTCGGCACCGCCCAGATCAACGATGACGTTACCAAATTCTTCGCGCTTGACCGCACCGTTGATAATGGTGCCAGCACGATCCTTAAATTCTTCGTACTGACGGTCACGCTCGGCCTCGCGAACCTTCTGCAGGATCACTTGCTTGGCGGACTGAGCAGCAATACGGCCCATTTCAACCGGCGGCACTTCTTCCACGAAGACGTCGCCAACCTCGGGCGATTCCATGTACTGACGTGCCTGCTCGACGGTCATCTCGGCCTGGTAGTTTTCCAGTTCCTCTTCCTCGACCACGGTGCGGACGCGGGTAAAGGTCGCCTTGCCGGTCTTGCGATCGATGGAGACACGAATGTCCATTTCCGCGCCGTAACGGCTCTTGGCGGCACGGGCGAGCGATTCCTCCATCGCTTCGACAACCAGACCGGGGTCGATCATCTTTTCGCGGGCCACGGCCTCGGCGGTCTGCAGCAGCTCCAGCTGGTTGGCTGAGGTGATTGCCATCAGTTCGTCTCCTCTTCGGACCCTTCGGTCTCAATCTCGTCGAAAGCGTTTTCGTTCAGGGCACCCGCGTCTTTGCGCTGGCGCAGCATTTCCTTGATCAGCTCATCGGTCAGGACCAGCTTGGCGTCGCTCAGCCAGTCGAATTGCAGACCGATGGTGATCGTCTCAGCCCCCTCGGGGATGTTGATCAGAACCTCATCCCCTTCGATCCCGGCCAATTCACCCTTAAAGCGGCGGCGACCGTCGATCAGCTCGGCAGTTTCGATCTTGGCCTCATACCCTTCGAAATTTTCAAAGTCCTTGAGACGGGTCAGAGGGCGATCAATACCGGGGCTCGAGACCTCTAGCGTATAGGCATCGAGGATCGGGTCCTCGACATCCAGCGTAGCGCTGACCGCGTTGGAAATCTCGGCGCAGTCATCCACTTCGATACCGCCATCGGGCTTGTCGGCCATGATCTGCAGCGTGGTTTGCTTGCCGCTCATCAAACGGATGCGCACAAGCTCATACCCCAGATCCTCGATCACGGGGGTGATGATCTCGGCAAGTCGCCGGTCAATGGCCGCTTTGGCTATCAGGTCGTTTGTCATCAGGTTCTCTACCCTATGGATCGGGCACAAAAAAACGGGCGCGCGGCCCGTCGAATTTTCCGGTGGAGCCTTGAACCAGAAGTTCAACGCGCCGCTGTTGCAACTGCATATACGCAGGAGTTCCCGAGTCTGCAACCCCCGGCGCAATTCGTGATCGGATTTACGCCAACCACCACCGTTCGGCGATACGGCCATCATCCAGCGTCGCTTTACCGATCTGCCTTGGCATTCCCACCTGAGCCGCCACGGCCAGCGCCATGTCCGATTCGCTCGGGTAATAGCGCAGCCCCCGCTGGGATTTCAGTTCGCCTCTTTCGGGCAGGGCGGCAATGTCCACATATCCGTCACGCAAGGCTTCGGCGCGGACGCGCGCATCAGGGATCACGATGATTTCCACTGTATCGGCCCAACCGGCCTGACCGTCCTTGTAATGCCCGGCAACTTTGCGGCCCAGGAAATGACGCCCATCCTCGGCCCGCTCGACCCGGTAGCATCCGGTCCCGTTGGCCGCGTGTAAAGGCGTCACCGCCTGCCCATCGCGCGCTACGACAAAGCGGCTGTCGGCCAGCAGGAAGGGAAGACCAGGATTGGCCTCAGCCAGTTCCAGCCGCACGTGATCAGCGGCCAGGGCCTCGGCCTGACCAAGTTCAGCCAGCACGGCCACAATATCATCAGCGTGCAGCGCCGTTCCATTGTGGAACGAGACGTCTTGGCGCAGATCAAATCGCCAGATGTGCGCATTGTCTTCGGTCTGCCACCCAATCGCCAACTCTCCGCGCAATGTGCCATCCGGTGCAATCTCGGTCAGGGTGTCGAACACGGCCCCACGGGCCAACTGTTCCAAACTGTCATCGCGCGGAACTGCCAGCCGCAGCGCGCCACCTTTCTTCGGAGTATCGGCCAAAGACGCCCCGGTGGCCGCCAGCAGCGCGGCGGCAGCACCCGATGCAAACAGAGCACGGCGGTCCATCCGGGTCATGCCACCCCCTCGGCCACGCGGTCCATGATGCGGACAAGCTCGGCACTTATTCCGGGTTCCGACAGGGCGTGACCTGCATGGCGAACCATTTTCAGTTCGACATTGGGCCAGCGCTCGGCCAGCGACCACGCCGCCTGGGGCGGACAGATCATGTCATAGCGCCCCTGCACGATATGCCCGGGGATATGTGCGATGCGATCCATCTGATCCAGAATTTGCCCATCCTTCTGCAGAAAGGCATTGTTGGTGAAATAGTGATTCTCGAGCCGCGCAAAGGCCCGCGCGTATTCACCGGGGCTTTCGCCCGTCGATCCGTTCGAATGGATCGATGCCAAGGCGTTCTCCCACGCCGACCAAGCGCGCCCATACAAAACTTCGGTTGCCCGGTCGCCCGAGAACAGGCGTTTGTTGTAGGCCGCAATTGTATCCGACAGCTCTTCCTCGGACAGCAGGGCGGTGAATTTTGCCCATTGCTCGGGCCAGAACTTGCCCGCGCCGCCGCCATAGAACCAATCCAGCTCGGCCTGTGTCGCAAGAAACACGCCGCGCAGAACCAGACGGCTGACGCGATCAGGATGCGCCTGCGCGTAGATCAAAGCCAGAGTCGCGCCCCAGCTACCTCCAAACACGGTCCATTCGTCGATATCCAACAGCGACCGCAGTCGCTCGATGTCCTCAACCAGATGCCACGTCGTGTTGTCCTCGACCGAGGCATGGGGCCGCGATTTCCCGCATCCGCGCTGATCGAACAGAATCACCCGGAAGACACGTGGATCAAAATACCGCCGCATCGCGGGGCTGCAGCCACCCCCTGGTCCCCCATGCAGCACAACCACCGGCACCCCGTCGGGGTTGCCGCTTTGCTCCATATAAATCTGGTGCCCATCGCCCACACTAACCAACCGCTGATCAAAAGGATCGATCGGCGGGTAGAGATATTGCACTGCGTGCTTTTGGTCCGGGTACTTGTCCATTATGGCCCTATATAGTCCTTAAGACGTAAAAGAGCACACGGAGACAGGAATGCAAGCGCATCCGAACACGGTCGACCCATCCGAGATCGCTAAATTCGAGGCGATGGCAGCGGAATGGTGGGACCCGCATGGGAAATTCAAGCCTCTGCACATGCTGAATCCGTGCCGACTGGATTATATCACACAACAGATCGCGGGTGAGTTTGACCGCGACTTGACCGCGCCTATGCCGTTCGAGGGTCTGCGCCTTCTGGATATCGGGTGCGGCGGAGGGCTGCTGAGCGAACCCATGGCCCGCCTTGGGGCCGAGGTGGTGGGGGCCGACGCCGCCGAGGGCAACCTGCCCGTCGCGCGCATCCATGCCGAGCAATCGGGCCTTGAGATAGACTATCGCCACACCACCGCCGAGGACATGGCCGCTGCAGGCGAGCAGTTCGACGTTGTGCTGAACATGGAAGTGGTCGAACATGTTGCCGACCCGCTAAGCTACCTGACCGCCACGCAACAATTGCTGAAACCCGGCGGGCTCGAGATTTGCTCGACCATCAACCGCAACCCGAAATCCTATGCCATGGCCATCTTCGGGGCCGAGGTTGTCATGCGCTGGCTGCCACGCGGCACACATGAGTGGAACAAGTTCATCACCCCCGATGAGCTGTTCGAACTACTACGCCAAGCAGGGCTGGAGCCGGTGGACCGCAAGGGATTCGTCTTCAACCCGATCCTCTGGAGCTGGTCGATCTCAGACAGGGATTTGAGCGTGAACTATGTGACGGCGAGTTTGAACCCGGGGTAGTCTCAGCACAAATATGCGACCGATCAGCAACTGGACAATTGGGTGGTTCCTTCCGCTCTATGATCGAAATCCGCTTGTCGGAAGCGTGTTGGGCTTAGCGTGCATATTTTTTGCGCTCATTGCGATTGGAGTGTTCATGCTTGCGATCAAAGAGAACGCCGGAACTCCGATTCCGACAACCGGGCTGGTATAGGCGCCTATTGTCATCATGCTGTTGAAACCATCGTCGATGGTTATATGCCTAGCGTGCGAATTCCTATGACGGAATTTTGGCGTATATTCTCTACTGAAAGTTAGAGGTTGCCCAATTCGCGAAAGATATGAACCTGCAGACTTGAGCAAGGTCCTCTCGCGCCCTCAAGAATCCATTACTGGTGCAGAGTGGCATTTCTCACCGCTACTCCCCCTCCAACTGCAACCGCAAATCCCTCAATACGGGCAGCGTGCTGCGGACGCGCTCCAACCCCAGCTCTCCAACCACGCGGTTGATCAGCGGAGCAATCGAGGAAATCGCCTGATCGCGCGCGCGGCGGCCAGCGGGGCTGATCGCGACCATCTTGCGGCGGGCGTCGTCCCAGTCGGGACGGATGTGGATGTAGCCGGCCCATTCCAGCTTGGCCAAAGTGTTGGTCATTGCGCCTCGGGTCACGTGGAAGGTGCTGGCGAGTTGCGCGGGCGTCCGTTCTCCTCCGGCATAGGCCAGATGGTTCAGCACCGAGAAATGCGAGATTTCCATGCCCTTGGGCAGCACCCGGCTCAGCCGGTTACGCAATAGCTGGTCGGCGGTCAGGATCTCGCTGAAAAGCGTGACCGCAAGGGCATTGGTGTCGTCTGTCATGGTCCGGTTCTGGTTCAGGGGCCGTCAAAAGCCCGCACATGGGTCAATGAGGGCACGCGACGGCGCGCCTCGGACACAGAACTATCATTCAATTCGAAAAAGTGAATGCCCGGATCGGTCCCTGCGTCGATCAGAACCTCTCCCCAAGGGGCGACGACCATGCTGTGACCGTGGGTGTGGCGGGTTTTGCCCCGCGTTTTGGGATGGGCGCCGGTTTGCGCGGGGGCCAGAACCCAGCAGCCGGTCTCAATCGCGCGTGCGCGCAGCAGCGATTCCCAATGCGCGGCCCCTGTGACAGGCGAAAACGCCGCCGGGACGGTCAAAATCCGCGCCCCGGCCTGCGCCAAAGCGGCATGCAGATGCGGAAAGCGGATGTCATAGCAGATGGTCAGGCCGACCTTGCCGAAATCTGTCTCGGCGATGACGGCCTTGTCGCCGGGGCGGTAATTGGCCGATTCGCGGAAGGTTTCGGTCTCGGTCACCTGCACATCGAACATGTGGATTTTGTCATAGCTCGCTACGATCTGCCCTTTGCGGTCGATCATGAAGCACCGGTTGGCAAAACGGCCATCTGCATCATGGGTCTTGATCCCCAACGAGCCGATCAGCAGCCAAACACCCAACTCAGCGGCCTGCGCCCGCAGACCGGCCAGAGTTGTGTCGTCTTCCTCATGCTGCAACACCTCGCGCTGCCGGGTGGTGCTGTTGGACACGCAATTCGTGACCTCGGGGGTCAGGATGAACTGCGCGCCTTGCTCGGCGGCCTCGGCCATAATGGCGCGAACCATTTCCAGATTCGCAGCCGGATCGTCCGACGAGGTGATTTGCAGCAGAGCGGTCTTCATCACGCCGCCAGCAGACGGTCCAGCTTGCCCTGACGGTCGAGCTCATAGAGGTCATCACAGCCGCCAACGTGATCGGGGCCGATGAAGATCTGCGGCACGGTGCGTTTGCCGCCGGCACGTTTGATCATCTCGGGCTTGCGCTTGGGGTGCATCAATACGTCGATTTCCTTGAACTCGACCCCTTTTTGCTTCAGCAGGCGTTTGGCCGCGTGGCAGAAGCCGCACAGAGGCGATGTGTAGATTTCAACAGGTTTCATAAATCCGTCCCTTCGGGTTTCACACGATCTTGTGCGAATTAGGCATCCTTGGCAACGCGCGCCAGCACCAACACGAAAATATGATTTGCCCCAGCGGCAAGACACGCCTGCGTACAGGCCGCCAGCGTGGCACCTGAGGTCATCACGTCATCCACCAACAGGATATCACGCCCTTTGATGCGCTGATCTCGTTTGGGATGCGGCGCTATGACCCCATCCAGTGCATCAGCACGCTGGGCGGCTGTTTTGCCGTCCAGAACCGGCGTACGCGCCGTTCGAACCAGCAGGTCCAGGCAGACCTGCAACCCCGTTTCGCGCCCCAGATGCTGCGCCAGAAGCGCCGATTGGTTATACCTCCGTTTCACCAGGCGGGACCAGTGCAGCGGAACCGGAGCGATCAACATGTCGGGCTTCAGAACCTCTCGGCCCGCCTGCGCCATCCAGCGCGCGGCGGGTTTCGCCAGTTCGGGCCGGTCGCCATGTTTCAACGCCAGGATCAGGGATTTCGCCCGCCCTTTATACAGCAGCGCTGCGCGCCCGTCCTTCCACGGGCGAGGCGTCTTTCGGCAATCGTCACAGTCGATCCGAAAGCCGTCCCTTTCGCCGGGGACGGGCATGCCGCAACTGTCGCAGACCGTGCCGCCGATGAACGGCGTGTCCCGCCAACATGTTGCACACAGGCCAAAGTCGGATTCGGTCAGCTCTCCGCAGCTCATGCATCGCGGGGGATAGATCAGGTGCAACGCTGTTTGAACTCGGGGCCAAATGCGATACCTGCGGGGTATGAAAATGCCTGCGTCCAATGCACCCTCTCTGTTTGACCGCGCCACCCAGCGCCACCGCCGCGCGCGGGTTAGGGATGAGGCCCTATTCCTGCACCGCGCCGCTGTAGACGAGGTGCAGGATCGGCTAAGCATGGTTAACAGAACCTTTACGGCGCCTGCGATTGTGACCCCTTTTGCGCATATCTGGCAGGATGCAATGCCCGGCGCGACGCTCGTGGCGGATGAAGAAACGCTGGAGCTTACGCCTGGCACGCATGATCTGGTGGTTCACGCCATGGCCCTGCATTGGGCCAATGACCCGGTCGGCCAACTGATCCAATGTCACCGCGCCTTACGCCCGGATGGGCTGCTATTGACCGTCTGTCTGGGCGGAGAGACCCTGCATCAGCTGCGCGCCGCCCTTGGGCAGGCCGAGATTGAGGTGACCGGTGGCCTCAGCCCCCGAATCGCTCCGATGGGAGAGCTGCGGGATCTAGGAGCTCTGCTGCAACGCACTGGGCTGGCGCTGCCGGTGGCGGATGCGGTGCCTATGACTGCGGAATATCGAGACCTGACCCATCTGATGCAGGACCTGCGCGCGATGGCCGAAACCAACGTGCTGACCAACCGATTGAAATCCCCGACCCGCCGCAAGGTGTTCGAACGCGCGCAGAGTATCTACGCAGAACATTTCGCGACACCTCAAGGCCGCCTGCCCGCCACGTTCGAGCTGATCTGCCTGACCGGCTGGTCGCCCGACGACAGCCAACCCAAACCGCTGCGCCCCGGATCCGCCCGGATGCGCCTTGCCGAAGCCCTTGGTACCAGCGAGGGCAAACTGTCCGATTGACGACCGGACATTTCCCCTTATCTCAGGCCAGACCTAGAAAATGCAGGAAGACCCAAATGTTTGACGCCACACGCCCCGTGCATGCACCAGCCGACCACCCCAAGGTTAAAATGGGGCGCGTGGGCATCCTGCTGGCCAATTTGGGCACGCCCGATCACTACAGCTATTGGCCAATGCGCCGCTATTTGAACGAGTTCCTCTCGGACCGCCGAGTGATCGACTACCCGGCGTGGAAATGGCAGCCGATTCTGCAGGCGATCATCCTGACCAAGCGCCCCTTTAGCTCGGGTGAGGCTTACAAGTCGATCTGGAATCATGACAAGGGTGAAAGCCCGCTGATGACGATCACCAAGGACCAGACCGCCAAGCTGCGCGATGCGATGCAGGCTCGCTATGGCGATCAGGTGATAGTCGATTTCTGCATGCGCTACGGCAATCCGTCTACCAAATCCAAGGTCCGGAATATGGTGGCAGAAGGCTGTGACCGCATCCTGTTCTTCCCGCTCTATCCGCACTATGCCGGTGCCACGACGGCAACCGCCAATGACCAGTTCTTCCGTTGCCTGATGGAGGAACCGTGGCAACCTGCGAGCCGTACGGTACCCGCCTACTACGACGACGACACCTATATCGAGGCGTTGGCCCAATCCGTCGAACGCGCCTATGCCAAGATGGAGACAAAGCCGGACGTGCTGGTCTGCTCCTACCACGGGATGCCTGAACGATATCTGCAGCAGGGCGATCCCTATCACTGCCAATGCGTCAAGACCTCACGATTGCTGAAAGAGCGGCTCGGCTGGTCGGACGATCAGCTGGTCTCAACCTTCCAGTCGCGCTTTGGCCCCGAGGAGTGGTTGAAGCCCTATACGGTCGACCACGTGGCCGATCTGGCGAAACAGGGTAAAAAGAACATCGCGGTTATTGCACCGGCGTTCTCGGCCGATTGCATCGAGACGCTGGAAGAGATCAATGAAGAGATCAAGGAAAGCTTTGAAGAGGCCGGCGGTGAACACTTCACCTATATTCCCTGCCTCAATGACGATGATTCGCATATCGCCGCTTTGGGCAAGATCATCGAAGACAATCTGAACGGCTGGCTGGACTAACCAGCCCCGACAACTGGACATGAAAAAAGGCGGTGGAAAGCTCCACCGCCTTTTCTCTGGATATTGCTCGTCGAATTAGCTTGCTGCAACAGCTGCGGCAACTACAACCAGCAGGATCAGCGGCAGGATGATGCCCTGCGACGTGCCCTGGGTTTCTTCAACAACAACAGGTGCCTCAACAACCGGCTCTTCCAGGTTACCGGCATAAGCGGTCGAAGCAGCAGCGGTCAGTGCAGCGGCGAGAACGAGTTTTTTCATATTAACCTCCAGAATCTGCACGGCTCCAGTCCGCGGAACCGCACATCTAAGACTTACCTCGTGATATTTTTCTAATCAGCAAAGCGGTTGGAATGCAATTGCAACTTGCCGATTAATCGAGTCGGTGAGCGAAAATGTCGTCAAATTAGCAACACTTGCGTGCCGACCTTCGCCATTGAGAACAGCTCGGCGATGTCTTCGTTGAACAGGCCGATGCAGCCATTCGAAGATTTCCGCCCGATCTTGCGCGTGTCATGTGTACCGTGGATGCGGTAATACTTCCACCCCAGATACAAAGCGTGCGTTCCCAATGGGTTATCGGGGCCGGGCGGGATGTAATCGGGCCATTCAGGGTTTCGTCTCTTCATCGACGGCGTCGGAGACCAGCTTGGCCCCTCAACCTTGCGAATGACGCTGGTGCGCCCGCGACGGGTCATCTCCTCGGTCAAAGGAACCGAAGAGGGGTAGAGTTTGTATACAGATTGATCATTTGACCAATAATGCAGCGCTCGTGACGTGGTATCGACAAGAATGGCCCCGTTTCTGGTGTTCGAGAAATAAGGCCGCCAGTCCTGAGCGCGGAATCCTGAGACATTACGCCGGACCGGCGCTTCGGGTTCAGGTGCAGGTCGTAGCGGGTCGCCCGGGATGTACTGCGCGATCGCAGGCGCGGCCAGCAGAGACGAGGCTCCGGCCAGAAACCCCCGGCGCGTCGAAAGAGGAATGTGCTTTTTAACCATGACAAAAGGTCCTTCGTTATGGCGAAATGGAAAATCTGGCCCATTTTATTGCCAGAATGCTTCAGTCGCAAACCAAACCGGCAGAATCATGCAGGGTATGGTCATTGTGCGTTTGCTCAAGACAGCCTAGCGCGTTATGCCCGTTAGCGACACAATAATCAGGTCGATCATGACGCGTATCTTTTCTTTTCTGTTGATTTGCCTTGTCGCCTTGGCGGCATGTACCGACACGAGCACCACGGCGCTGGGTGCCGATGGGCGCCCCTTACCTTCAGTCTACAAAATCCGTGGCAACCCCGAGAAGCTGCAGTTCCGCATGCTCGATTCGGTGAATGCACTGCGGCAGGCGCAGGGCTTGCAGTCCGTGCAACTGAACTCTCAGTTGAACGCGGCTGCGGCGACGCATTCCAAAGATATGGCCCGACAGAATCGTCCCTGGCACTTCGGATCGGATGGCTCTTCCCCGATCGACCGAGCGGCACGCGTTGGCTATTTCGGGACGTTCCTGGGTGAGGCGATCTCGGAAACCTATGAGACGGAAACCGAGACACTGGCCGCCTGGATGCAGGAACCCGGCCCCCGTTCTGTAATCCTGGACCCCAAGGCGACGCAGATGGGCTTTGCGTGGCATCAGGAAAACGGCGGTAAGATCTGGTGGACGCTGGAAATGGGAACCGGCGGCTAACAACCCTCCCCCTCCCAAAACAAAAAAGCCCGCGGTTTTCGCGGGCTTTTTTCAATTTCACAAGGCTTTAGGCGGCTTGCATAGACTGCGCTTCGGTAAGGATCGCGTAAAGCTTGACCGGATCAGGGTTCGCCCGCAGCTTGGCGCAAACCGCGCTGTCACGCAGAGTGCGCGACACCAGTGCCAAAGCCTTGAGGTGATCCACACCCGCCTCTTCAGGTGCAAACAGCGCAAAGGCGATGTCCACCGGCTGGCGGTCAACCGCGCTAAAGTCGATCGGCTTCTCAAGCATCACAAAAACGCCTGAGACCGACTCGATCCCGCCCAGCCGCGCATGTGGCAATGCCACGCCATGACCTACACCCGTGGGGCCGAGGCTTTCGCGCTCCAGCAGGCAATCCACGACGATCTGGGTATCCAGATCCAAAGCACTGGCAGCAACGTCGCCGATTTCCTGAAACAGCCGCTTCTTGCTAGATGCGGCAGATAACACACGTACTGCTTCGGGCTTGAGAATGCTCGAAAGCTCCATGATCATGCTCCATAGCGGCCTTTGCGTGCTAAGGCCGACCTCTCTCAACTTGCCTGTTTAAGGATCAATCCAGCCGATATTGCCGTCATCGCGGCGATACACGACATTCAACCCATCCTTGTTCTCATTCCGGAACACTAACACCGGCGCTCCGGCAAGTTCCATTTGCATTACGGCCTCACCAACGCTGAGCGATGGGATCTTTGTTTCCATCTCAGCCACAATCATGGGCTGTAGCGATTCGGGTTCATCTGCCGTGTTCGATTCGTCAGAGGCGAGGATATAAGAGGACGCCCCAAAGAGTTCAACAGGCTCAGAACGATCCTTGTGATGGTCCTTCAGGCGGCGCTTGTAGCGGCGCAACTGTGTTTCCATCTTGTCACAGCATGCCTCGAACGCTGCATAGATCTCGGTTGCGTGGGCCTTGGCCTGAGCGGTCAGGCCGGTAGATAAATGTACAGTCGTTTCGCATACATATTCATGCGCCGAACGGGAAAAGACGACATTGGCGTCGGTCGGGCGCTGGGCATACTTGCCAACAACTTCGCCCAGTTCGGTCTGCACGTGGGTCTGCAGGGCCGCACCGATGTCGATCTGTTTTCCGCTGATTTGGTAACGCATGTGATCTCCTTCACAATTCACACCCATTCTGACGTTGCGTCACGCAACATGCTTGTTTTTATCGGGTGGGGGATATCGACATTTTGATCGGTTGCTGCCGTCCCAGCCCTTCAGTGAAGGGGTATCGAGATCCAGACTGGAACCGAATAAATGCCATACCCCAATTGAGACAAGAGGCGGCGGAAGAGTCAATCAAAACAGAGCTGTATATACGCGATTTCCGCGAAGCGTCCGGCGAAAAATCGCCCAACCCTATGAAATACGGAAGTTTTCGCCCAGATAAACCCGGCGCACGTTTTCGTTCTCGACCACTTCGTCAGGTGTACCTGACATCAGAACCTGCCCGTCATGCAGGATATAGGCACGATCCACGATCTCGAGCGTTTCGCGCACGTTGTGGTCGGTGATCAACACGCCAATCCCGCGCTTCTTCAGATCAGCCACCAGATGCCGGATATCCCCCACACTGATTGGGTCAACGCCAGCAAAGGGTTCATCAAGCAGCAGATATTTCGGATCGGCGGCCAGACAGCGCGCGATCTCTACCCGGCGCCGCTCACCACCGGACAGGGCAAGCGCGGGCGCGCGGCGCAGGTGTTCGATCGAGAAATCCGACAGCAACTCCTCCAACCGCTCTTTCCGGCGATGGGCGTGCTTGACGGTGATATCCAGAACCGAGGCGATATTGTCCTCGACGCTCATGCCGCGAAAAATCGACATCTCCTGCGGAAGATAGCCGATCCCAAGACGAGCGCGGCGATACATCGGCAGCGTCGTGACATTCTGCCCGTCTATCGTGACCTTACCGGCTTCGGGGAAAACCAGCCCGGCGACGGAGTAAAAGGTCGTCGTCTTACCCGACCCGTTCGGACCCAGCAGTGCGACTACTTCGGACCGGTCGAGCGTCATGGACACATCCCGGATCACAGTTTTTTTCCGATAGGATTTGCGCAGTTTATCGATGCGCAGACCTGCGCTTCCTTCCGCGACAGACAAGGTTGGGGCAGCCATCAGTTTCCGCCACCCTGCTGAAGAATGGTTTTGACGCGGCCCGTCATCGTTGCGGTGCCCGAGGTCAGGTTCGCAACCATCTGGTCGCCGCTGATCGTGCTGGGCCCCTGTGTCAGCAGCACGTTGCCCTTCATCACGATCACACCTGTGTCGATGGTGTATTCCGCCTGATCCCCTTCGGCGGCATCCGGAGGGCTGACCAGAACGACATTCTCGGTCGCTTCCATCCGTTCAATGGATGAGCGGTCCTGACTGTAGATCACCAGAACCCGCTCAGCCGACAGGCGCATTTCCCCCTGAATCACGATCACATTGCCGAGAAACTCGGCCGATCCATCCTCTTGATTGACGTTCAGTGAGTCCGAGGTCACCTCGACCGGCAGGCTGGGGTCGGCCTTGACCGAACCGAATGCAACCTGCGCTTCCTGTGCGATGGCAGAAACCGGGCCCATCAACAGAGCCATGCAAACAAAGAGAAATCGAAAATAGATCACAGGTTATCTTTCTGCTTTTGTTGGCTCATATACCAACTTCACGCCGTCTGTAAAAAGAATATGGACCGGTCCGTCCTTTTTTTCAGTGCCAAATTGCATACGACCGGCAGAGAATGTTCCGATGACGCCGGTGCCATCGACCTGACCGGGAGTGTCGCCACGTATTTCTTCCAGCGATGTATTCAAAAGGTCGGTCGTGACCTTAATGCCGTCCGAGGTGGTAATCACCACATCGCCAACAAAAGTCGCCGTCCCCTTATCGGGCCGGATCAGGCCCGAGTTGGAATCCAGTTTGATCTCACCACCGTTCAGCATCCCGAACCGCCCGCGAAACTGCGCCGCCGTCGGCTCTTCGCCCTCGGACCCTTGGGTCACCCTGGTCGACTCAATCTGTACCTCTTCGCCCTTTTTGGTGGTACCGCGGTAGTTGGGTTGCGTAATGACCTGCCCGGCCAGGCGATCTTCGATATCCTCCTGCGAGAAGGGCACCGAGACATCGGTTTCGATGCTGCGAGACAGAAGGAAAACGGTGGACAGCAAGACAATCGCCGTCAGAGGCAGCAGCACCTTGAGGAACTGAACCATGCGGGAATAGCGATCCACCGTATCGCTCCCTAACCCAGACCGACGCGCAGGCAGTCGTGGATGTGCAACAGACCCTGCGCCTGCCCATCCGCTTCAGGATCGACCACGAACAGCGATGTGATCTTGCGGTCATTCATGATGCCTACGGCCTCTTCCGCCATGGCGTTAGGCGCGATGGTCAGAGGATCGCGGGTCATGACCTCATCCGTGGTCTTGTTCAAAAGCCCGTCCATGTTGCGGCGCAAGTCGCCATCCGTCACGATGCCCAACAGGCGACCCGCATCATCTGTCACACCTACTACGCCAAAGCTCTTCTGGCTCATGACCAGCAGCGCCTCGCTCATGGAGGTACCGGACCGCACCACGGGCAAATCGGCATGCATGAGGTCGCGCACCGTGGACAGCTGCGCGCCGAGTTTGCCGCCGGGGTGGAAGGCGCGGAAGTCCTCTGGCTTGAAATCACGGTGCTTCATCAGCGCGATCGCCAAGGCATCGCCCATAGCCAGCGTCAGCGTGGTCGAGATCGAGGGCACCATGCCGAACCCGCAGGCCTCACCCAAAGAAGGGATCAGCAGATGCACGTCAGCTTGTTTCATCAGCGTGCTTTCCGGCTTGCTGGACAGACCGATCAGCGGAATGCCGAATCGGCGCGTAAAGGCCAGAAGGTTGACCAGCTCCGGCGCTTCGCCGGAGTTCGAGATCGCCAGAACCACATCATCCTTGGACACCATGCCCAGATCACCGTGGCTCGCCTCGGCGGGGTGGACGAAATAGGCGGGCGTGCCGGTCGAGGCCAATGTGGCCGCGATCTTGTGGCCGATATGGCCCGACTTGCCGATACCGCTGATGATGATGCGACCGGTGGCCTGCAGGATCAGCTGCACCGCTTCGGCAAAATCCTCGTTCAGGCTTTCGGCCAGCGCGTCCAGTGCGCGGGCCTCATCGGTGACAACCTGACGGGCGGTTTTCAGGAATGCTTCGGTATCGGTCATGAGTGCGCAAAAATATCAGTTTCGGGCCAGCCTGCGAGGTCGAGTTTCGCACGCATCGGCAGGAAGTCAAAACAGGCCTGCGCCATCTCGGTCCGGCCTTCGCGGGCCAGCCGCTTGTTCAGCTCATCCCGCAGGCGATGCAGGTACAACACGTCCGAAGCCGCGTATTCCAGTTGGGCCTCAGACAGGGTCTCGGCGCCCCAATCGCTCATCTGCTGTTGCTTCGAGATATCGACGCCGATCAACTCCTGACACAGGTTTTTCAGCCCGTGGCGGTCGGTATAAGTGCGCACGAGGCGGCTGGCGATCTTGGTGCAATAGACCGGTGCGGCCAATGCCCCAAAGGCGTGGTACATCGCGGCGATATCGAAACGCCCGAAATGGAACAGTTTCAGCACGTTGGGGTCTTCCAGCATGGCGCAGAGGTTCGGAGCCTCGGTCTGCCCCTTTTCAACCTGAACGATATGGCTGTTGCCGTCGCCGCCAGACATCTGGATCACGCACAAGCGATCCCGATGCGGATTCAGCCCCATGGTTTCACAGTCGATGGCCACGAACGGCCCAAGGTCCAGCCCTTCAGGCAGGTCGTTTTTATAAAGGTGGTTTGCCACAGAGGTTTCCTTTGTGCGGTCTCGACCCCGAGATAGGCGGTTTATCCGGTAAACTCAACGCTGAGCCTGTAGCCGGGCATTCTGTCGCTTTGTGGGCTTGATATTATCCCTATGGGGGGGATAAGGATAAGCCATGACTGATCACACGCATGAATCGCACCCGCTAATCACCGCCCGCCTGAAACGGGCGCATGGGCATCTGGCGAAAGTCATTGCCATGCTCGAAGATCAAGCGCCCTGCTCCGACGTTGCCCAGCAACTGTTTGCGGTCGAGAAAGCAATCACCAATGCCAAGCGGGTTCTTATCCACGATCATATCGACCATTGCCTGACATCCGAGGACGGATCGGCCATCGAAGATTTCAAAACCATTACAAAGTACCTCTGACCAATGCTCAGTGTCCTGCAAAATCGCACCTATCGCCACCTTCTGGCAGCTCAGGTCGTTGCGTTAACGGGGACCGGGTTGGCGACGATCGCTTTGGGCCTTCTGGCCTATGATCTGGCGGGCGAGGCTGCGGGGATGGTGTTGGGCACGGCTCTGACCATCAAGATGGTCGCCTATGTGGGGATTGCCCCGCTGGCGGCGGCGTTTGCAGAACAACTCGACCGGCGCAGGATGCTGGTGGTGCTGGATCTGATACGGGCTGCGGTCGCACTGTGCCTGCCCTTCGTATCCGAGGTCTGGCAGATCTATGTACTGATTTTCGTCCTGCAATCGGCCTCGGCCGGGTTCACCCCCGCGTTTCAGGCTACGATTCCCGACGTCCTGACGGATGAACAGGACTACACGCGCGCGCTGTCCTTGTCGCGCCTTGCCTACGATCTGGAAAGCCTGCTCAGCCCAATGCTGGCGGCTGCGTTGTTGGTCTTTGTCAGTTTTGACACGCTGTTTTGGGGGACCGGAGCTGGGTTTATTGCCTCGGCGCTGCTGGTGGTGTCCGTTTTTCTGCCCTCGCCCAAACCCGCAGAGCGACGCGGAATATACGAACGGACAACGCGCGGCATCCGCATCTATCTGTCGACAACACGTTTGCGCGGCCTTCTGGCACTCAGTTGGTCTGCAGCGGCGCTGAGCTCTATGGTGATCGTCAATACTGTGGTCCTTGTGCGCGCGGATCTGGGCCTGTCCGAAAGCGCCGTGGCCATAGCTCTGGCCGGATTCGGCGGCGGCTCGATGATCGCGGCCTTCGTACTTCCCTCTCTGCTGGATCGGTTCAAGGACCGCCGGGTCATGCTGACCGGGGCGACAATTGGCGTGCTGGCCATGGCCGGAGCAGCCATGACATCCGGAGCACTCACCCTACCGCTGCTCACGGCCTTCTGGGCCTGCGTGGGCTTCGGCTATTCAATGACCCTGACCCCCTCGGGCCGCCTATTGACCCGCTCGGCCCGGCCCGAAGACCGACCCGCCGTATTTGCCGCCCAGTTCACCCTATCCCATGCCTGTTGGTTGGTCCTCTATCCGCTATCGGGATGGCTGATGACCCGTTTCTGCGCAACCGTGGTCATGACCACCACAACCTGCGTTTCTGCCTTAGGCATCGCTGCTGCACTGATCATCTGGCCGCGGTCCGACAAAGCACCCTCTGCGCAGAAGCCTTGAGCCTCCGGGCGCTTCTGCCGTAAACCAGAGCGACCCTGCCGGAGGCCCCATGGATCAGCTCGACCGCCGCATCATCACCGCGCTGCAGCACAATGCCCGTGAATCGACCACGAATATCGCGGCCAAGCTGGGTGTGGCCCGCACTACCGTGCATGAGCGGATCAAACGCATGGAAGACCGCGGCGTGATTGCGGGCTATTCCGTTCAATTGCACGCCACCGACGATACCCCGCGCGTGCAGGTGATCGTAATGCTTGAGGTCCAGCAAAAGGAAACCACCCGCATCATCAAACGGCTTGAAGCCTATCCCGAGGTCAAACGATGCCTGTCGATCAATGGCGAGTTTGACCTGCTGCTCTCCGCCGAGGCCCCCCGGATCGAGGATCTGGATATTCTGGTCGATGAACTGGCCAAAATCCCCGGCGTTCTGCGCACCAATACCAGCGTCGTGTTCGGACGTCGGATCGACCGAAAATGATGGGGCGATAACCCTCTGTAAACTGATGACTGGCTAGCTTGGCCCGGAATGACCCGAATCCCGGACCGGCAGAATGCCCCATTGTTTCGTCTCGATTGTCTTTGTGCTGACGCTTGCGCTGATTGCGCAGGTCGGGCGTGCCATGCCGGATGCCCGAACGGGTGATATCTGCGATCAGGCCGCACGCCGCGCCGCGCTGTCCGAAGGCGTACCACTGGACGTGTTGCGCGCCATTTCACGGGTTGAGACGGGGCGCACCCATGAAGGGCGGCTACAACCCTGGCCCTGGACCATCAATGTCGAAGGGCAGGGCTATTGGTTCACCTCCGAGCTTGAGGCAAAAACCTATGTTTTCCGAATTTTCAAAGCCGGCAAGCGCAGCTTTGACATCGGGTGTTTTCAGATCAACTACCGCTGGCACGGTAAAGCCTTCCGCTCGATCGACGCGATGTTCGACCCGCAGGAAAACGCCACCTACGCCGCACGGTTTCTCAAAGACCTCTATGCCGAGCTTGGATCGTGGCCCGCCGCCGCCGGGGCCTATCATTCGCGCACGCCGTCTTTGGCCGAGGCTTATCGCGGTCGGTTCCAGACCGTTCTGACCCAGCTGGACGGGTCCGTTCCACCACAAACTCACGTCGCGTCGCGGGACCCATTCACCGGCGCCGCAGCCCCGCTGATCCCGGCGCAACCGGTTGAATCCAATGGCGGGTCTCTGGGGTCTCTGGTTCCGGCGGCGGGTGCTGCCACCGCCTTCATCGCATTCAACTAGGAGGTCAGCGTGCCCACCATAAACGCCCGGTCCCTGTTCTCGCCCACCGTCCTATTGGCGCTGGCGCTGATGACCGTCATCGTGATGATGATCCTGCCGATGCCTGCCTGGGTGTTGGATGTGGGGCTGGCCGCGTCCTTCGCGCTGGCCATTTTGATTTTCACCCTGACGCTGTTCATCGAACGCCCGCTGGATTTCTCATCCTTCCCGACGATCCTGCTGGCCTCGCTGATGCTGCGGCTGTCGCTGAACGTCTCGTCCACCAAACTGATCATCGGTCAGGGCCATACCGGGCCAAATGCGGCAGGCAACGTCATCGAAGGCTTCGCCAACTTCGTGATGGGCGGCAGCATCTTTCTGGGCCTCGTGGTGTTCTGCGTCCTGCTGATCGTGAATTTCATGGTGATCACCAAGGGTGCCGCGCGGATGGCCGAGGTTGGCGCACGCTTTGCTCTGGACGGGATGCCGGGCAAACAGCTGGCCATCGACAGCGACATGTCCGCCGGGGCCATCGATCACCAGCAAGCCAAAGAGCGGCGCGAACGCGAACAGCAGGAGACGACCTTCTTCGGCTCGCTCGATGGTGCGTCGAAATTCGTCAAAGGTGATGCGGTCGCCGGGCTGTTGATCACGCTGCTGAACCTTGTGATGGGGCTGGTCATGGGCGTGATCGTACATGGTATGCCGGTCACATCCGCCTTTGAGACCTACGCCATTCTGACCGTGGGCGATGGTCTGGTCTCGCAAATCCCAGCGGTGATCATCTCCATCGCTTCGGCGCTATTGCTGGCGCGCGGCGGCACGCAGGGCGCGACCGACAACGCCATCTTCTCGCAACTGGGCAAGCACCCAGCCGCGCTGGGCACAGTGGCTGTGTTGATGGTTCTCTTCGCCCTCGTTCCCGGCCTGCCCTTCCTGCCCTTCATGCTGGGCGCGGGTGTCTTGGGATACGCGGCCTACAGGGTCCATCAAAAGCAGAAGGCCGACACGCTTCAGGCCCAGACCCCCGCGCCCGAAGCGGAAACCCCTGTTTCGCAAGCCATTGGCGATATTCTAGATCTGGACGACGTACATCTGGAGTTCGCGCCCGACCTTGTCAGCATGGTGCTAAACCCCGGAACCGGGCTGGACGCGCGCATTGCGAATATGCGGACTTATGTGGCCTCGACCTTTGGCCTCATCCTGCCCGAGATTCGCCTGACCGACCGCGCCGACCTGCCCACCGGCACCTATGTCATCAAGGTGCAGGGCGTCGAACAGGCGCGCGGTGTGCTAAACCCCGATCTGGTATTGGCGCTGGTGCAGGACGGGCATGAGTTTTTGCCCGATGGCAATGACGTGACCGAGCCTGTCTATGGTGCCCCTGCTCGCTGGATTCTACCCAAAGATCAAGAGGATGCCGCCCTGAACGGCGCCACCATCGTTTCTCCGCCCGAGATTCTGGCGACCCATCTGCTGGAGATCATCAAGCAGAACTTTTCACGCCTGCTGACATTGAAATCCCTGCGTCGTCTGTTGTTGGAAATGACCCGCCTCAGCGATCCCGGCCGGGCCGAGGCAAACCGCAAGCTGCTGGATGAACTGATCCCCGACAAGGTGCCGATCGACACGCTGCACGCCGTTCTGAGGTTGCTGCTGGATGAGCGTGTTTCGATCCGCAACATGGCCCTCATCCTTGAAAGCGTGGCCGAAGCGCGGCTGACCACAACCCAGCCCGAAGGCATTTGCGAGCTGGTCCGCCAGCGGCTGGGCTTTCAGCTGGTGGCCGAGATGAAGCGTGAGGATGGCTCGATCCCGCTGATCCAACTGGCTCCGGAATGGGAGGATACGTTTGCCAGCTACCAAATCGACGGACACGCCGCCGGGCTGGACGTGGCGCTGCCCCCCAACCTGTTCAACAAGCTGGCCGATGGCGTGGTGGACAGCGTCGCACAATCCGCCGATCACGGGTTGTTTCCAGCCGTCGTGACCTCAACACGTCGACGACGCCTGTTGCGCTCGATCATGCAGGCGCGCGGGGTGTCCAATCCGGTTCTCTCTTTCGAAGAGATTGGTCTCGAGGCTCGCCCCGCCCTGGTCGGAACCGTACCCGCATGATCGCCCTGCCGCCCGAGCTGTTGGGACAACTCGGCACTGGGCTGTGGCATGTGTTTGCCGTTTTTCTGAGGGTGTCCGCTGTGGTCACCCTCTTGCCCGCTTTTGGCGAACGCAGCATCCCGGTCCGGGTCAAGTTTGCGGTCACCGTGGCCTTTACCCTGATCGTGTTGCCTGCGGTACCCTCCCCGCAATCCAATCCGGACCTGCTGCCGATGGCGCGTCTGGTCGGCACCGAGGTTCTGGTCGGCATGGTTCTGGGCATGGGGCTGCGCCTGTTTGTGCTGGCCCTGCAGACCGCCGGGTCTATTGCGGCGCAATCAACATCGCTATCTCAACTTTTGGGTGGCGCGGCCGCCGACCCGGCCCCTGCCTTGGGGATTTTCCTGACATTGGCCGGACTGGCCCTTGCGGTGCTGATGGATCTGCACATCAGAATAGCCGAGTTTCTGATCCACAGCTACGCGATGTTTCCGATGGGTCAAGCCCTCTCGGCCCCTGATCTGTCGCAGTGGGGCGTCAGACAGATCGCCCACAGCTTCGGGCTAGCCTTTGCGCTGGCCACTCCGTTCGTGATCGCCTCATTGATCTACAACCTCGCCCTCGGGGTCATCAACAGGGCGATGCCGCAGCTGATGGTTGCCTTTGTCGGCGCCCCCGCGATCACCTTTGCCGGGCTGTTCCTGCTATTTGCCGGAGCGCCCCTGATCCTGTCTGTGTGGGCACATGCGTTGTTTTCATTTACCCTCAACCCACTGGAGTCCGGTCGATGAGCACCGATGACGACAGTGACAAGTCCTTTGACCCGACGCCTCAGAAGCTACAGAAGGCACGCGAAAAAGGTGAGGTTGCAAGGTCCACTGATCTGTCCGTTGTTGCCGCCTATACCGGTTTGCTGATCGCGCTGCTGACGGTCGGCAAGTTCACGGTCGATCAGATGGGCGCATTGTTTGTGGTTCTGATCGACCAGTCGGATGGCATCGCGCAGCTTGTTACATCGGGGCCGGCAACAGCACCGGTCGCCGGAATGCTGAAAGGCGCGCTTTTACCCGTGGCCCTTCTGTTTGCGCTTCCCACGGCGGCGGTCTTGCTGAGCCTTATCGCCCAGCGCGCATTGATTTTTGCACCCACCAAGTTGCAACCCAAACTCGCGCGGATCTCACTCCTATCCAACGCCAAAAACAAGTTCGGGCGGGGCGGGCTGTTCGAATTCGCCAAGAGCTTTGCCAAACTGCTGATCTACGGCACCTGTCTTACCCTGTTTCTGAAGGCCAATCTGGCCGAGATCGTTTCCGCCAGCGCAGCCCCGGCCCATAGCTCGATCTTGCTGATGATGAACCTGCTGTTTCGCTTTCTGTTTATCGTGATAGCTATCGCACTTGCGATCGGGGTCGTCGACTACGTTTGGCAATATGCCGAACACATGCGCAAGAACCGGATGTCGCGTAAGGAAATCCAGGATGAGACCAAGGACGCCGAGGGCGACCCCCATGTCAAACAACAGCGCCGCGCGCGGGCGCAGGAGATTGCGACCAATCCGATGATGGCCGATGTGCCAAAAGCCGACGTCGTGATCGTGAACCCGACCCACTACGCGGTCGCTTTGAAATGGTCCCGGGCAGCTGGGGCGGCCCCCGTCTGTGTAGCCAAGGGTGTCGATGAGGTGGCCGCCGCAATTCGGTCGGCTGCAGGCGAGGCCGGCGTTCCCATCCATTCGGACCCGCCAACGGCACGCGCGATTCACGCGACCGTCGACATCGGGCAGGAGATCGCCGAAGAACACTACCGCCCGGTCGCCGCTGCGATCCGGTTTGCCGAAGCCATGCGAAAGCGCGCGAAAGGACAGATTGGATGAAACGTCACGAACTGCCCGCCCTGAAATCGGTCACCGAAGCGGTCTACCAAAGCGAATATCAAAAGCTGCGGCCCGTGCTGGAGGCCGAAGCGCGTGTGCAGGCTCAGTTGGCGCGTCTTGACGCACAGGTCGTGCAAACCCGCCAGGACAGTGCGGTGACCGATGGGTATCAGATCACCGGAACCGATGTTTTGTGGAATGGGTGGGAGGCCGCGACACGGCGGCAATTGAACATGGAATTGGCGCGATGCCGGGCACAGAAACTTGCAGCCATGCAGCAACTGCGTCAGGCCTTTGGGCGAAAACAAGCGGTTGAACGCCTGAATGACACCCTCAAGGCCGAACAGAAGCGCGCGCGGTCACGGCCTAAACCGTGACGGCCTCAGGTATCCTGGCGACTGACACTCATGATCAGGACCTTCGAGACATCGTCACCCAGATCCTTCTTCGCCACCTCAAGCAGAGATTTTCGCAAGGTGCCGAGGTTGTCGGAATGCGTGAAAGCACCGTCGAACCCTCCGGTATTGGCGTGATCGAACAGCACTTGCAGAAAACCGTCCCGCAGCTTTGGTTCGATCGCGTAGAAGGTTTCGGTGATGGCCGAGTTTGCCTCAAGGCTCAGGGACATGGTGACGAGGGCTGAGATCTCCTTATCCTCCACGATCGGCACAACAAATTGCTTGGTGAGCTTCAGGTATTCAAAGCCTCCACCTTCACCCTTTTTCCCCTTGTCTTTGTCATTGCTCTTGGACTTGGCGGGTTTTGCCTTTGTTTCCTTTTCAACCTTTTCAGTCCCCTCGGCTTCTTTCTTCGTTTCACCGGACCCAAGGAAGGTCCCGGCGCCGATGCCGGCACCCGTGCCAACGACCAGAAAAATCACGGGGAGCAGTTTCTTGATCATAAGAGCCCCTTAGAACGGCAAAAGGGTATCGAGGATCTGCTGGCCGTAGCGCGGCTGTTGCACATCCGTGATCTGCCCGCGACCACCATAGGACACACGCGCCGAGGCGATCTTGTCATAGGTGATCTCATTCTTGCGCGAGATGTCCTGCGGGCGCACATAGCCTGACACCAGCAGCTCTCGCAGTTCGAAATTCACGCGCAGTTCTTGCGCGCCCGAGATCGACAGAACTCCGTTCGGCAGCACGTCAATCACCGTCGCGGCCACGCGCAGGGTCAGTTTCTCATTCCGTCGCACCGATCCGCGACCGGAACTTGAGGCCTCAGATTCGATCCCGACGGCCTCATCGAACGAAGCCCCTTCGGGCAGTTTGTCTTGTGCCCTTTGCAGCAATCCGAATAGGTTCGGCACTGACAGATTTTCAGATCCTGACCGCGACCTGTTGGTGTTGTTGGAGATCTCAGCCTCTTCGTCCAGCTCAATCACGACGGTCAGGATATCGCCTTTCTTGATGGCCCTCTGGTCACCAAGCAGCGATTGCTGCCCCCCACTCCAAAGCGACGACCGATCCACCGTTCGCTGCGGTTGAGTATGCAAGGGCAGGCCGGGCCACAGCATCGCCACCTGTTCCGGCGAATCTTCGGTCGGGGTGAAGCTGGGCGGTTTGCCCAGGTGATCCAACCGCCCGCAGGCAGAAATCGTAAGTACCGCAAGAAGAAGGGGTTTTGACAATCCAGACATCATTTTACCTCGATTTGACCATCAGACCGTATCCGGCCCGTCACTGTTGTCCGCGAGGACAGGTTCATAACGCGAATTCGGTCCCCCACCGCGCCCCGGCCCAGCGCGCGGCCTTCGGTTGTGATCGACAGCGGTTGGCTGCTGAACAACAGAACGACCAGATCATTGCGATCCACAAGCGCGGGCGGACCGACATCCGCCGCGCGAATGGGGCGGCCAGGATAAAGCGCGACACGGGCCTCCTGCCCGATCAGTGCATTCGGATCGGTCACAGCCCCCGGCAGGTCGCGCGGCTTTGTCTCAAGATCCGCATGCGAGATGATCTCTTTCGCGCGGATCGTCCGGGTCGGCACCACAATCTCGGCAAGGGCCCCAACCGGCGCCATCAGGGTCAGGCCAAGCAATAACACTCGCATCAGCGCACCTGCGTCGTTGCGCTCATCATCTGATCGACGGCGGTGATGACCTTGGCGTTCATTTCATAGCCCCGCTGGGCCTCGATCAGTTCCGTCACCTCGCGCACAGCATCGACCGAGCTGTCCTCAAGATACCCTTGCCGCAACGTGCCCAATCCGTCCTCTCCCGGTACGCCCTGTACCGGTGCGCCGGAAGCCTCGGTCTCTTTGAACAGGTTGCTGCCAATGGCCTCCAGACCCTTGGCGTTTGAGAAACTGGTCAAGGTGAACTCGCCCAATCGTTGGCCTTCGGGGGCATCGTCGAAATAGGCATAGACCTCACCCGACGCGTTGATCGAAATGGACCGAGCGTCATCTGGGATTGTGATCTCGGGTGACACGGCGAACCCGTCCGATGTCACGATCAGCCCTTCGGCCGAGCGTTTAAGGCTGCCATCGCGCGTATAGGCGGCCTGACCGTTAGGCAGCGTCACCTCAAGATAGCCGCGCCCTTCGATGGCCACGTCCAGATCATTACCCGTGGCCGACACGGCCCCTTGTGCCAGCTGCACCGTCACGGCGGCAGGGCGCACGCCCAGACCCAGCTGAATACCCGTTGGCAGAACCGTCCCGTCTGAAGCATTGACTGCGCCGGCCCGCGCCATTTGTTGGTAGTGCAGATCCGCGAACTCGGCCCGGCGCGCGTTGTACCCGGTGGTGTTCATGTTCGCCAGGTTGTTCGAGATCGTCTCGACCCGCATTTGCTGCGCGGTCATACCTGTCGCCGCGATTTTCAATGCCCGCATGGGATATCTCCTTTCTTAGCGCATCAGCGCTTTGAGCGCGCCGCGTACCCGTTCATGTTCGGTTTCGAGAAAGCTTTGACCCAATTCGTAAGCGCGCTGGATTTCGATCAGCCGGGTCACCTGAGCGATGGCGTTGACATTCGAACCTTCGAGAAAACGGTGCAGGACAACAGGCGCATCAACGGGGTCAATATTGCCGGTCGTGCTGAACCGCGTATTGCCCTCACGCACCAGTTCCTTGAGATCTTCGACGCGGTAGACCCCGATCTGTCCCAGCAATTGCCCCTCGACACTGAGCGTCCCATCGCTGCCCACATCAATCGAGGCCGCATCGGGCGGGATGAAAACCGGCGAGCCATTGCTGTCCAACACCTGTGCGCCATCCGGTGCGACCAGATCGCCCTCGGCATTGGGAGAGAAACTGCCCGCGCGGGTCAGGCGGTTGCCTTCCGGGGTTTCCACCATGAAGAAGCCGTCCCCTTCGATGGCAAAGTCGAACTGCCCTCCGGTTTCGGTCAGAACCCCTTGCTGCTGAGAGGTATTGCGCGCCTCGGCCCGGCTCATGGACAGGGAGGGATTGCCCGGCATGTCACGGACAAATTCCGAGAACACCAGCCCCTGCGCGCGATAGCCGGTGGTGTTGGCGTTGGCGATGTTATTCGCCACCAGCCGCATTTCATTCATCAGCCCGGATTGGCGAGACAGGGTGACATAGGCGGTATCCATCAGCGACCTCCTGCGATCAGCGGAACCAGGGTTCCCGTGAAAAACGTGACAAGTGTCTGGGTCATGAACCCCATCGAAATCCAGAACACGACAACGATGGCGATCAGTTTGGGCACGAAGGTCAGCGTCATCTCCTGCACCGAGGTGAGGGCCTGAAACAGGCCCACGATCAAGCCCGAGATCAGCGCCACCGTCAGGATCGGGACCGAGGTGATCACCGCGACCCAAAGCGCCTGACGGACGATGTCGTAGAAAAGACCTTCGCTCAGCATGGCTCAGACCGGCATTCTCAGGATTTCCTGATAGGCCTCGACCACCTTGTTGCGGACGATCACGGCCGTTTCGACCGCAAGTTCAGTCTGGGCCAGAGCCTGCACCAGCGCATGCGGATCGGCCTGCCCGGTCATCGCGGCCTGCGACATCTGTTCGCTCTGCTTGAGGGTCGTGGCAAAGTCCTGAAACGTTGAACGCAGGCCCTGTGCCATGCCTTCATGGTCGGGATTGGCCTGCGTTGCAGGGCGGGCCACCGTGTAGTTCTGTGCGGCGGTCAGGGAACGGATATCCATTCTGGCTCTCCTTTATTTTCTAAGCAATTCCATAAGGGACGACGACATCTGCCGCGTCTGATCGAACATCTTGAGGTTGGCCTCGTAGCTGCGCTGCGCCTCACGTGCGTCGGCGATCTCGATCATCAGATCGACATTCGAGCCAAGGTAGTGCCCGCTTTCATCCGCAAGCGGGTGGCTTGGGTCGTGAATGCGCGATAGGTCGCGGCGATCCAGCTGCACGCGACCCGCCTGAACCATCGCCTTGCCATCCTGCTGGACGGTCTCAAACGGAACGGTTTTGCGCCGGTATCCGGGCGTATCCGCGTTCGAGATATTTTCGGACACGTGCCGCAACCGGGCCGCCTGCGCACGCAACGCGCTGGCCGAGGCGGATAGGGAATGGGAAAAATCGCTCATATCAACCGCTCCTTACCCACGGCCCAGACTGGTGCGCAGAATGCCAATGGACGAGCGATAAATCGCCAGAGAGCGGTCATGCTGGCGCTTGACCTCAATCGCCTTCAGCATCTCGCCTTCCAACGACACGCCATTGCCATTCGGGTCGCCGTTCGGCTCAGCCTCATACTCGGCCCAGCTCTGCCCGGTTGGGCTGCTGCCGTTCAGATGACCTTGCCGGGTGGCGGTCATTTCGGTCTTGGCCGAGGTGTTTTCGAATGCGGTTTTAAAGGCCTCGATATCGCGGGGCTGGTAGCCCGGTGTATCAGCGTTGGCCATGTTGCGCGCAATGACGGCCTGCCGTTGTCCGGCATGGGTTGCCATTGCGTACGCTGTCTTAAAGACGTTCAGGTCAGAGAACATCGGGGCTTCTCCCTCGATCAATTTCAATCAAGGCTTAACCCCGATTCCTTTAGAAACCGTTTTCAGAACCCAGTTGGAGAACCCACAATGTCCGATCTCGATCCGATGCTTCTGAAATACGAATTCGACAGACTGTCCGCGGTGCGCCATGTGGGCCTTGTGTCCGGCGTGGCGCATGGGGTGATCGAGGTCAGCGGCCTGACGGAACATGCGCGAATCGGTGACCTGCTGACGCTCCACCACCGCGCGGGTCCCGATCTTGAGGGCGAAGTTCTGCATGTGGGGGCCGAGCATATCCACATGATTCCCGGCTCCGCGCCCGATGGCGTCAGCCTTGGCGACCGGGTGAGCCTGAAGGCCTCGCCCGAGTTTGCGCCGGGGATGCATTGGTTGGGTCGGGTCATTGACCCGTTTGGCCGCGTGCTGGACGGAAAACCGTTGCTGCCGAGGGCGCAGGCGCGGGACATTGTGCAACCGCCTCCGCCCGCCGTGGAGCGCAAACCGCTGGGGGAGCGGATGGCCACGGGGCTGGCAGTGCTCAACACCATGCTGCCGATCGTGCAGGGCCAGCGCATTGGCCTTTTCGCTGGCTCGGGTGTGGGGAAATCGACGCTGCTGGCGACTCTGGCCCGGTCGATGCAGGCGGATGCGGTTGTCGTGGCTCTGGTCGGAGAACGCGGGCGCGAGGTGAATGAATTCGTGACCCATGCGCTTGGGCCCGAGGCGATGAAACGCGCGGTTGTGGTGGCGGCGACCTCGGATCAGTCCGCTCTGGCCCGTCGCCGCTGCGCGTGGTCGGCGATGTCGGTGGCCGAGTATCTGCGCGATCAGGGCCTCAACGTGTTGTTTCTGGCCGATTCGGTTACCCGCTTCGCCGAGGCACATCGTGAAATCGCCGTGGCGATGGGGGAATCCCCCTCGCTGCGCGGGTTCCCTCCGTCAGTGACCCCTTTGATCGCCAATCTGTGTGAGCGCGCGGGTCCGGGCACACAGGCGCAGGGCGACATCACCGCTGTTTTCAGCGTTCTGGTCGCTGGCTCCGATATGGACGAACCCGTTGCGGATATCCTGCGCGGGGTTCTGGACGGCCATATCGTCCTGAGCCGCGACATCGCCGAGCGCGGGCGATTCCCCGCCATTGACCTCAGCCGGTCGGTGTCGCGCAGCCTGCCTGCTGCCGCGACCGAGGCCCAGAACCAGATGATCTCGGAAACCCGCAAGCTGGTGGGCAGCTATGAGCAGTCCGAGGTGATGATCCGGGCCGGTCTTTATGCCGAGGGGTCGGACCCGTTGCTGGATCAGGCCGTGCGTGTTCATGATGAGCTGGACAGCTTCTTCGGGAAATCCGACGCGGAGGGCATTGAGAACAGCTTCAACCGGCTGTCCCTGATCCTGCGCAGGGCGTCGGCGGGCTTGCCACGATGATGGGAAGTCCGAAGCATTTTAAGTGTTAAGCCGCCCTTAAGACCTGCACTGCTACGCCTGTAACTGGGTGATAAAAAGGTGGTGGAGATGGGTGCGCAAACCAATGCGGCGCCAGTCATCATCAAGAAGAAGCGTGTATCAGGTGGCGATGGCCATCACGGTGGCGCGTGGAAGGTCGCATATGCGGACTTCGTCACGGCCATGATGGCCTTCTTCATGTTGATGTGGCTGCTGAACGCAACGACCGAAAAACAACGTAAAGGGCTGGCGGATTACTTCTCGCCAACGATTCCGGTGAACCCGGTCTCGGGTGGGGGCGATGGAGCCTTTGGCGGCAACAACATGTTTTCCGAGAAAACGATGGTGATGGACGGATCGGGTGCAAGCGCCCGTTTCCCGACCGATGCCCGAAAGGCGCGCGGCTCCACCGGGGTGGATGCCGACGGCGCAGGCAAAGGAACGACCGAAGATTTCTCGACGCTCGAAGCGCAGCTTTTGGGGCGCACGGGCGAGAGTATGGTGTCGGACAAGGTGCTGAAGCACATCGTCACGCGAGTCACCGACGAAGGGTTGGTGGTCGAACTGTTCGACACCGAGGATCAGCCTCTGTTCGAATCGGGAACAAACAAGCCGACTATGATGATGCGCGCGCTTGCCCTGTTGGTGGCCCGATCATCGGATCTGGTACGCAATGATGTCGCCGTCGAAGGGCATGTCAGCGCGTCTCCGGTGGTTCTGGCCGACAACCCGGCCTGGGATCTGTCCACCGCGCGGGCGCAGGTTGTCCGGCAGCTTCTTGAGGATAAAGGCTTTTCAGAACAGAGGCTTGACCGGGTGACCGGGCACGCGGACCGGGAGTTGTCGAACAGCAATCCCATGGCCGTTCGCAACAACCGGATCGAGGTGATCTTTCTGCGAAATCGCTAAAGGATAAGTGGCATTTTACCTGTTAGCGCGCTGTTAAGGCCCAGCGCGTTACCTGTTGCATCAACGATTGACGCAACAGAAGGGCGTGCCAATGACCATTTCCTCTTCGCTGAATGCCGGTGTGGCGGCGTTGAAGGCCAATGCCAACAGGCTGGCTACGATTTCAGACAACATCGCCAACTCCTCAACCTACGGCTACAAGCGGGTGGAGACGGATTTTCATTCCATGGTCACCTCGGGCCAGGGGGGCAGCTATTCCGCTGGTGGTGTGCGCACCACAAGCCAACGGCTGATTGATCAACGCGGCTCACTGGTCACTACGAACAACTCGACCGATTTGGCGGTGCGCGGGCGGGGTATGCTGCCGGTGCGGCCAAGCTCGCAGATTGCGGGTGGCTCGAATGAGATGCTGCTGACCACCACCGGATCATTTCGCACAAATGATCAGGGCTATCTGGTCACCGAATCGGGTCTGGTCCTTCTGGGATGGCGCGCGAACCCGGATGGCTCGATCCCTGCTGTGCCACGGGATACGCCCGCGGCGCTTGAGCCCATTCAGCTGAGTGTGAACCAGCTGTCCGGTGCCCCAACAACACAGATGAACCTGCGCATGAACCTACCTGCGACCGCTACAGATGCGGGCGCGCCAGGTGATACACAGCCCCTGTCTGTTGAATATTTCGACAACCTTGGCAAATCCGAAAGCGTCGATATCGAGCTGGTGCCAACCGTCCCGGCAACAGGGTCGAGCAATGAATGGACCATGATCATGCGCGATTCAGCGTCGGGCGGGACGGTGATCGGCGAATACACTCTGACCTTCACTGACAACCGGACCGCAGGCGGTACGCTTGCCACGGTCACTCCGGTAACAGGTGGCGCGTATGATCCGGTAACCGGAAGCGTGGTTGTGAACGTCGCGGGCGGCCCGATGGAGATCAATATCGGCCAGATCGGCGACGCGGATGGGATCACGCAATTGTCGGACACCTTCGCCCCCGTCTCGATCACGCGCGACGGGTCAGCGGTGGGAACGATGACCAGCGTTCAGGTCGATGAAAACGGATATGTCTACGCCTTCTACGACACCGGTGTCAGCCGCCGCATGTTCCAGATCCCTCTAGCAGACGTCCCAAACCCCAACGGCCTGACCGCGCTGGATAGCCAAACCTATGCACCGTCGCGTGAGAGCGGCACGTTCTTCCTGTGGAATGCGGGTGAAGGCCCCACGGGTGACCTCGTATCCTTCGCGCGCGAGGAATCCACCACGGATGTCGCGACCGAGCTGACCTCGATGATCAAGACCCAGCGCGCCTATTCCTCAAGCGCCAAGGTGATCCAGACCGTCGATGAGATGCTGCAGGAAACTACCAATATCAAACGCTGACTTTGACCCTCGGAAAGGACCCGTCGGATGAACCTGTCGACAGCTTTGAACAACGCCATGACCGGCCTGACCGCCACCAGCCGGGGTGCGTCGGTCGTTTCCGAAAATATCGCCAACGCCCTGACACCCGGCTACGCGAAACGCTCATTGGAGCTGACCACCAGCCTGATTTCAGGCAATGGCGTTCGCACCGCAGGCATCATTCGGCATCAGGACCCGGTTCTGACGGCCAATCGCCGCGCCACCGACGCCGATCTGTCGCACCAATCCGCTGTGGCCGACTTTCACACTCAGCTTGAAAGGGTCGTGGGCACGCCCGAGGATGCGGCGTCGCTCACCAATCGTCTGGCCGAGTTCGAAAGCAGTCTGATCACCGCCGCCAGCCTGCCTGACTCGGTCGAGCGTTTGGATGAAGTGGCCCGCAGTGGCAGCGACCTGGCCGCCAGTCTAAATCGGGCATCGGAAGGATTGCGCCAGTTGCGCTCGGACGCGGACCGGACGATCGGCTCGCAGATCGCCAGCCTGAACCAGACCCTCAAGGATATCGAGGATCTGAACGCCAGAATTCCCGTGATCCGGAACTCGGGCGGTGACATCAATGCCTTTCTGGATCAGCGGCAGGTTCTGATCGACCAGGTCAATGAGCTGATTCCGGTCAATGTCGTCCCGCGCGACAATGACCGTGTTTCTCTCTACTCCGATGGCGGGCTGATCCTGCTTGAAGGCAAAGCGGCTGAGTTTTCCTTCACCACCACAGGCGACACTCAGCCCCATATGACCGTTGGCAACGGCCTGCTGTCAGGGCTGGAGATGAACGGAAACCCGGTCCGGACCAGCGGTGATACCGCACAGATCCGCGGCGGGGCCCTGGCGGCCCAATTTGAAATCCGCGACCAGCTTGCACCCGAGGTGCAAACCCAACTCGACACGGTTGCGCGCGATCTCGTGGAGCGGTTTGAAACACCCGGGTTGGATCCAACGGCATTGGCCACCGATCCGGGTTTGTTCACGGACGGCGGAAACCGTCTGGATTTGACGATGCTGACCGGGATTGCCTCTCGCATCAGCCTCAACACGGTCGTCGACCCGGATTCCGGTGGCGACAGCTGGAGGCTGCGTGCAGGTCTCGGCGCTGCTGCCCCGAACGATCCCGGAGATTCGACCCAGCTGCAAGCGTTCAGCGCCGTTCTGGTCGAAGCCCGCCCAGTCGCCGGGGCGATCTTTGGCACCGGAAACATGCGCACCTCTGAGATCGCCGAGGCGATGATGTCGCGCGTTGGCGCAGATGCCCATGTTGCCGAACAACGCAGGACATTCGCAACCGGCGCCCAGAAGCAGATGCAGCAGCTAGAGGCAGAACAGGGCGTTGATACCGATCAGGAACTGCAACAGCTGATGCAGATCGAACAGGCCTACGCGGCCAATGCGCGTCTCATCTCGGTCGTGGATGAGCTGATGGACACTCTATTGAGGCTATAAACATGACGCTGACATCCATAGGTGATCTTGCCCGAGGTCTGACCTTGCAGACCCGGTCCACCCAGATCAAGCAACAGATTGAAACCCTGTCGTATGAAATGTCGACCGGAAAGGTGCAGGACGTCTCAGGCCATCTGGGCGGCGACTATTCGCATCTCCTCGATTTGGACCGCAGCCTGACGCGTTTGGATGCGTTTGGCATCGCCACGTCCGAGGCCAAGCTGTTCTCGGACGCCATGCAGCAAAGCCTCGGCGTGTTCAGTGAATCGACAGGCGAGATGACAGCAACCTTGCTGGCCTTTGGTACGGCGAACCACGCTGTGACGCATGAACAAGCCTCGGTCCAGGCCCGCAATGAGCTGGATACGATGATGTCCGCGCTGAACACCCGGATTGGCGGCCGCAGCCTGTTTTCGGGCACCGCGACGGATGTCTCGCCGCTGCCATCGGCCGAGACCTTGCTGACCGCGCTTGAGGCTGAGTTGACGGGCTTGGTGACTGTGACCGACATTCGCAACGCAGCCGAGGCTTGGTTCAACGACCCTGCAGGTTTTGACGCGGTGATCTACCAAGGGTCGAATGCCGCACTGCCGTCCATGCAGATTGCCGAGAATGAACGCATTACTCTCGATATCACGGCAACGGACCCAGCGCTGAAGGCGGCGCTCAGGGATGTTGCTGTGGCCGCACTGGTTGCCGACGATGCCTTGGCGGTGCCAAACGATCAGCGCACCGGGTTGTTCAAGCAATTGGGTGTTGCTCTGGCAAATGCGCAGGATGACACGGTCATTTTAAGGGCCGAGGTCGGTGCCGCCGAAGCGCGTGTCGAACAGGCGACAACCCGCAACGCCGCCGGGCGCACCAGTCTGGAATACACTCGCAACGCCCTGATCGAGGCCGATCCTTATGAAACGGCCACCAAGCTTCAGGCCGTGCAGTTCCAATTGGAAAGCCTCTATTCCGTCACAGTTCGCAATGCGAACCTATCACTGGTGAACTTCCTGAGATGAGGGTTCTTGTTTTTCTTTTGGCTCTGATGCCCTGCCTTGCTTTCGCCGGCGCAATCCGCCTGAAAGATCTGGTTGATTTCGACGGGGTGCGCGGCAACGACCTGGTCGGCTACGGCCTTGTCGTAGGCCTGAATGGAACCGGCGACGGGTTGCGGAATTCCCCCTTCACCGAAGAGATCATGTCCAACATCCTCGAACGGCTGGGCGTGAATGTGAATGGCGAGGATTTTCGCCCCAAGAACGTGGCCGCCGTCCTTGTGACGGCCAGCCTCCCCCCGTTTTCGCGGGTCGGAGGGCAAATCGACGTCACTGTCTCGGCCATCGGGGATTCAAGTAGCCTGTTGGGCGGCACGCTGATCATGACCCCGCTGAACGCGGCGGACGGACAGATCTACGCTGTTGCCCAAGGCACAGTGCTGGCAGGTGGCGCATCGGCTGAAGGTGAGGCCGCGTCCGTTGTCCGGGGCGTTCCCACCTCGGGCGTGATCCCATCCGGCGCGCGGGTCGAGCGCGAGATCGACTTTGATTTGTCCACCCTGACCCAGATGCGGCTGGCCCTGCGTGAGCCTGATTTTACGACAGCGGGGCGGATTGAAACGGCCATCAACCGTGAATTCAATCGCGCCGTGGCCATCATGCGCGATTCCGGAACCGTTGAACTGAACATCGCAGCCACTCAGTCCGTGTCCACAGCGCACGCTATCGGTCGGATCGAAAACATTCTAGTTGAGCCTGAAACCAAGGCCCGCGTTGTGGTCGATCAGCGCTCGGGTACGATTGTCATGGGGCAAGAGGTTCGGATTTCTCGGGTCGCGGTTTCCCAAGGCAACCTGACTTTGACAGTGGAAGAGGCTCCGATTGCCATACAACCCAACCCGTTCGCTGACGGAGAGACCGTCGTGGTGCCCAGAACCTTCGCAGGCATCGAAGAAGAGGAAGGCACCGGTCTGGCCGAAATCCCAGAAGCCACCACCCTATCTGAGGTCGTGGCAGGGCTGAATGCCCTGGGGGTTTCGCCGCGCGACATGATCGACATTTTGAAAACGATCAAAGCCGCGGGCGCCCTGCATGCCGAATTCATCGTACGATAGAGGCCCCCTTCACGGGCCGGGCCTCTATTTTGATTTCCAACTATCCAGCCAACGGCGGAACCGACTGCGCCGTTCATCTATGGCGTCGCCTGCGGCATAGATCCCATCTTCCATCGACTCGAGCATCGGGTCGATCCGCGCCTGACGGAACCGGCGCCAGCGCACCCAAAGCGCCCAGACAATGGCAGCAAAGACAGTCAGGAAGGCAATGTTGAACCATGGGATGATCCGCGCGTCTGGACCTTCGACCGGATTGATAAAGACGGCGTTGGGAAAGATCGACATGAACTCATTGCGCCAGCCATAGTGGGTTACAACAACCCAGTCGGGATTGTTCTTGTCCGAAATCGCGTCATTGGCCTCGGTGTACAGGTTGGCGGTGTCGAACTTGAAATAGAACGGCCAGCCCCAGCCGGTATCCTCGTTCCGGTAGACGATGGGCTTCCCGTTGGCACGGACGGCCTGGATAAACTGCACGTCGCGGTTCGACAGGCTGGTGGATTGGTCTTCGGGCTCGGACCAGAAAATACGTGTCCAGTCATTCAGGTCTTGCCGCTCTTCATAGGTGTTGACGATGCGCACGACATCATGCTGCGGCAGCGAATATTGCAGGATCACAGCGACAGTGCCCCAGAAGATGATGATAAACGCCCATTTCACATAGGCCATGCCGTAACCCTCACATATAATTCACGATGTAGATCAATGCGCCGATTGCCACCCAAGGGACAATATACACCGCCAGGATCAGTTTGCGCCGGAACGAATTGTCATAGACGTGCAGCCCGCGTTCCACAAAGGCCTCTTTATTTCCCTGTTTGCCCTTCTCGTCCCACCACGTCTCAAGCTTGCGACGGCGGACGCCGCGCGAATAGAGCGACAGCGCGAAATAAGCAATTGTCTGCAGAACCAGCAGGACCAGAAACAGGCGCATCGCTCCGAACATCTCAACTCCTCCCGACTGCGCCCCAGGGGCCGACTCGCGCTATGATTGTATCGCTGACACGATCTTCTCCGCTCATATCCGGTTCGTGACCGAACAGAGCCGCGCGGGCGCCGGATTTGTCCACTTGATACTCGCGGGCCAGAAACTCGGCAACATAGGCCTTCTTGGCCTCGGGCCATGTGGCGTAGGTTTTGTAGAACAGCTCTTTGTGGCAGATGAACATCTGGCGAGGATCCAGCGGGGCCAGTTCGGACAGTAACATATTCACCAAATCACGCTGCGGCGTATCCGCGGCGCGCAACGTATAGAAATACGCCGGATGGTCCGAGGTGATACGCGGCCAAGGCCCGCCATCGGTTGCCCAGCGCAACAATTGGGCGAGGCCTTGATATGCCTCAGGTAGGCGATCTGAGTGGTTTCGCGCCAAACGCCTCATATCTCGGCGATCCAGCCCCATCAGATCAACATCGGCATCTGCGGCGGCGGCAACGGTCAGGAAATCCATCTTTTGCTGAAGGATCGCTGCCGCATCCACGCCGCGCGCCTTCACGATGGGTTCGACCAGATCATTGTAGTCGAGGAATTTGGCAATCTGGTTCCTCTGGGATGGGTCAAACGTGTACTTGATTTTCAGATCGTCGGGCTTTTCACCCATGCAAATCGCCGCCGGGTGATCCATGTCGGGAAACAGGTACAGCCCACCGAAATGCGCCGTCCAGAAGTTGCGCTGTTCAAATACCGTGTGGCGCAGATGGACCGGGTTGCGGGTGACGTCTCCGGTTTCTTTCGCCGTTTCGATCATCTGGGCGATCAGGACATCATCGAACCACGCATCCTCTTCGGTCTTGAACTTTTCGACCATGCCCGCCAGCTGCTCGGCTTTGCGCAGGGTGCCGCCTGCTGTATCGGCCTCAATCTCGATCTTGCGCAGGTTTAGAAGATCATTGGGCGTGGTGAGTTTGAAGACCGAGTTCACCAACTCTCCGGCCACCGCATCGGTGGCGGTCAGGGCAAACAACTGCGCCTCGTTCATCTCGATAAACTCGCGCAGAATATCGCGCGAGGTCGAGAATTTGACGTTCAGAAGAGGCGCGCGTTTCTGCTCGGTCGTCAGCAGGATGAACTGTCGGTTGACGCCATTGGGGTTGAGGTAGAGCGGGTCGTCCAGCTCAATCCCCACCTCTGGCGAATAGCCCGAGATATCGACATGGAAATCCGTCAGCGCCGTGGTCTTGCCGGCCAGATGCTGCAACGCGCGGTTATACCGCTCGACCAGAGCCGGGCTGGAGATGTGAACGAGGTTGCCGAACATCAGGCCTTTTTCGATGAGGCGGATCATTCCGAAAGCCTATGCGTAACTTGTATGCTTATCCCTTTGATCAAACCAACCCAATAGGGTGCAGACAAGATAAGACTTCCGATAAACACAATAGAAGGGTCTAGCCTTTCACCCAGCTCCCAGACATCAAAAACCAAAATACCAGATGCGGTATCGAACCCAACAAAAACAATGACAGCGGCAAACAAACTGGCGGTCCACCAAAAGAAGAACCTCAGCCACATGAACCCGCCTAAGGGAACAGGTAAACTGCGGCGGATCACCCAAAGGACAAATTTGGTACCCGCATAAGCCAATAGAGCGCAAGCTATAAGGAATGGTATATCAAGCACTCAGTTGGCCCTTCTCTTCGGTTGGAAATAGTGATCCACTCAGTTTATTCTCCCGCTAAATCGCCCAACTACCACAACCGCCAACACCAACAACGGCAATGCAAACGCTCGCCCAGTGATCTGCAAGTTGAACCCGAGGTAAGACAACACACTGCTCTCAAACAGGATCAGGGACTCTTCCCATGAGGTGCCCTCAAACCCGCTGCTCGCGTTGACACCGAACTGGGTCAGAAACAGCACCAACACGGCGCCCAGAAATCCGATCACGCCCCAACGCAGCGGCAGGATCAGGCCCAATACAAGCGCAAAACCGGAAATCGCGTAGACGAGCATTATCCCTTACCCTCCAGATACCGCCGCTTGGCCTCTTCCATCCGGCCCATCTCACGCACCGCGTTTTCGATGGCGACCTCATCACTCTTGTCGGCATAGCGGAACTCGCTGTCGGCGTAGCGGTTGATTTCCTGTATCACCATCTCAACCGTGATCGGCTGGCGAAGGTCTTCGATCATGGCCTTCTTGGTTTCGTAGTCACGGAACAGGAACAGGTCGGGGTTCTCCATCCATTCGTCGGGCAGTTCGAAATCCATCGCGCGGACCTTGACCGCGTCGGTGATGTTCTTGATCGCGCGGCCGGTAAAGCGCTCATCCGCCTGCTGGATCGCCTTTAGGTAAGTGCCCAGCTTGGCGATCGTGTCCATCTGGCCGATCTCGCCTGCGACCCGGTCATAGATCTGAAGCAAGGCGTCCTCATGCGGGCGGGAGTGGCTTTCGAAACTGGCGGCAACGGCCTTTTTGATCTCCTGCGCGGCATAGGCATCGTGTTCACCCAGCGGGATGTCATGGTTGCGGCCCATCAGCAGGTGCAGGATGTCGACGTAATCCTCGCGTGTCTGCGGCCCGTCCACCAGGAACCGCGCGCCCGCCCGCTGGCGCAGTGCGTCGTCCACATTCTCGGGGTAGTTGGAGAACATGCCAAAGGTGCAGTTGCCGCGCACGACGGTGTTGGCACCCGCAAAGCTCTCCATCAGCACGGCGGTGATTTCCAATTGGCCCGCGCTGGACTGCCGGTCGCCGCGCTTGCCTGCCAGCTGATCGATATCGTCGATGGTGCCAAACCCGATGACCGAGGGGTCGATGATCGTGTTGATAAACGCCTTGGCGTTCTGGCCGGATTTGCCCTGATAGCTGTCGATATTGTCGGTGCTCAGGTTCTGATAGCGGAACGGATAGCCTGCGTTCTGGCAATAGTCGTTGATCAGCCCGGCCATCATCTGGATCAGAGTGGTCTTGCCCGTACCCGGCTTGCCGTCGCCCATGAAGGTGAAGATGAACCCGCCGAGTTCCGCGAACGGGTTCAGGCGGCGGTCGAAATCATAGGCCATCACCATCTTGGCCAGCTTCATCGCCTGATACTTGGCGATATGGTTGCCCACGACCTCGTTCGGTTTCTTGAACGTCATGGTCAAGCTGGTGGACTTGGCCTTGGATGCTGGCTCAAACCCCCGGATCGTCAGATCATCCGCCTCGATATGCCAGGCCGCGTTTTGGAACGGGGCCAGATGGCCAGCGGACTGTGCACGCAGGGCAGCCTTTTCCATCAATTGCTCGGAATAGGCACTGGTGGCGGCGATCAAGTGGGCGTCGTCGGGGGCGTGTTTGGCCAGCACCTGATCCAACTCCCACAAGGCACCGTGGAGGGCAAGCTGGCCGTTGTCGGTCAGAATCTCTTCAATCTCGCCGATATCGACGGTGGTTTCGCCCAGATGGGACGACATCAGATAAGCCAGCGCGTTGCCTAGGACATGAGACGTGACCAGTGCCTCAGCCGTCAGCAATTCCGAAAACTCGGTCTTGCGCGCAACAGGTAGATCCCCCGCCAAATTGGCCCGCTTCAAATCGGACAACGGAGTCTGCTCCGTATAGGCCTCAGCCACGGCGAGAGAAATAGCAATTGCCCGCCGAATGGCCTGCTGCGCCGTGGCCTGAGGGGGCGAGACCAGCGTATCGCCCTCATCCGAGGCTTCGATCCGCTCGACCAGATGCACCCCATCCGCCCGCACAGTGCGCCGCGTCACAAGCCCGGGCGTCGTCGATCGAAACCGTCGCCCCGTCGAGACGCCCGAGGACCGCTCGACCGCCACATCAACCGGTTTCGCAATCCGCGGCGCGTGTTCGAACCCGTTCAACAAGGCCGTCGCCGCCGGGTAATGCTTGCGAATATCGTCTTCCCGCAATTCCATCTGATCTGACGTCAAACTCATCTCAAAAACCGCCCATTCTTCTTCTGTTCAAAAATACCTCTGCCGGAGGCAAAAAATCTAATAGCGCAACACCTGCCCCGATTTGCTGACCACGAACTTGCGCACATCGGCAAAGCCCGGAGGGTTGCGCTCGGCCAGTACCTGAAACGGACGCTGAGGCAGGATGATCGAGCGCTGCGTCCGCGTCGCTCCGGTCTCGGCCCCTTGCCCGCCAAACGGGTCCAGCGCAAACACCTCACGCTCGACGGTCGAGAACCACCCGGCGCGCTCTTCGATGACCTCTTCGCTTTCCAACTCCTCAGTCGTCCAGGCCAACGCCCAGTCCTGACCTTGCGGAGCTTGCGCGTCCTCCAGCACCTGCCGCAAAGGCCCGGATTGTTCCGTGAAAGCCGAGGAATACATCGGCCCCACATGAATGCGGCGCAGGTGTTTGGGGTGCAGGTCGTCGAAATCCTGATCGAAGCCCTTGGCAATCGTCACCAGTTTCAACCCGCCTAAGGATTGCGCCATCAGATGTGCCTGCACCTCGGGCCAGCGGCGTTGATCCTTGGGCAGGGCCGTCTTGCCGCTATCCTCCAACTGCATCAGGTAGATGACCGGCAAATTGATCTGGCTGTCATAGACCGCCCAATGGATCATGAACTTCCGCCGTTCACCCTCATTCCCGATCCAGTGGCATTCGGGATCGTTGCGCGCCCAGAACAGCTGACCTTTCAGCAATTCCTCGTAATAGAGCCTTTGAGACAGCGCGAATTGCAGCTTGGTCGGGATTTCCTGGTCGCCGATGATCGTTCGCACCATGTCGGTTTTCAGATCATCTTCCGAGGGCATATTCGCCAGATGCACCTGAGCCTGCTGCGCGTCATTGGCCATGGTCAGCAACTCGGCCGCCACCGGAAAGCCGCTGTCGCGCTTGTCCATGGCGAGGCTGCCGAAGAACCGCCCGGTATCGCGCCCGACCAGCAGGTATTTCATGCTGAGCGCCCGGAAGGTGTAGAGCAACCCCGAGAGGTAGCGCGACACGATCCGCACCTCTTGCTTGCTGATCGCGCCCTCCGCCTCCATCGTCGCGGCTACGCGCAGAAGGTGGACGGTGATCACCTCGAATTTGCGGAAATATCGGCGCGAGGCGAAGGTGTCGGTCAGGCCGACATGGTCTTGGGTCGGGTTATTCATTTAGCTTATCGACCAATAGAAGGAATACCTCGAATGCCAACCAAAGTGCGCCCCAGACTGCGAACACGGCTGAAACTCCAAATGATCCGAGCGCGAAGACCAATGGCACGAAGAACATCATCAATCTCAGATCGGGACCAAGGTATGCTAGAATCAATTGGGTCATGTACCCGAACAGGATGAGAATCGCCCCAAAGAGCGCAACGCCCACTGCTGAACTTAGCATCTTTAGCGGCGAACGGATCGCGTCCTCACCCCCCATACAAATTCTTATCATGCTTCTCGACAATCGAGGCGAACCGGCGGGCAAAGCGTTCATCCGCCTTGGCCTTTTTCTCCAGCACGTCGCGGGCAAAGACCATGTGGTCCTCATGCGCCTCGAGCATGTCGGCCATCTTCTGGTTGGTCGCGGTGCCGATGGCGGCCATGGCCGTCTGCGCCTCTTGGTCGGTCTGAACGCCGATCTCGTTGATGCGGTGGGCCACGTCCTGCTGTTGCGCGGTTTTCAGCGATTTGGTCAGGGCGTCATACAGCACCACGCGCTGTTGCGTGTCTGTCTGCAGCTTGTTGATCAGCACCATCTGCGTCGCCGCCTGATTTTGCAGTGAATCGACCCAGGTCTTGCCCTTTTCGATATAGCGCTCCAGCGTCTGTGACTTGGCCAGCTTGACCTGCTCTTCCTGAACCTTGGCGTTGTATTGCTTGTTCAGCTCGGCCAGCTCGGTTTCCAGCTGGGTACGCGCAGCGGCATCCTGTTCGACGCTGATCTTGTTTTCCAAGGTGATGATCGTCGGGTCCATACCCTGAATTTCGGCCCGCAAAGCCTCGAGTTCCGCAACGGTCGCTTCACGGTCGTCCAGCGTGACGGTCAGGTTGTCCTCAACCTTGACGCGCTGTTCTTCCAGCACGGACAGTTGACCCTCCAGCAGCTTCACGATCACGTCGGATTTGGCGATCAGGTCCTGCAGTTTGTCATCGATATTGGCCGTGCGCATCCGCTCCTGCCGCATCGACTCGGATTTACCTTTCGAGAAAATGCCAACAAACGATTCCCACCCGGTTTTCGAGCGCATCTCATCGAAATCCTTGGAAAACGCACTGGTGACATCGTCCAGCCCCATGATCAGCTCGGCGATGTTGGCGTTCATCACTTCGGTATGGGCATGCACGTCCTCAAGCGTGGCATTTTCGATGTCGATATCCGCCTCGGCCGTACCGATCTTGGCACGTGCGGCCTCGATCCGTGACGTCAGGCCTTCGATCTGCGATTGCGACTCACGCACTTTGGACTGAGTCTCTTTGATCAATGCCTCAAATTGCTGGTTCGACATCTATGCTATCCCTTTTTCTTTATATTTCTTTATAGATAGGCAATGTAACACTCATTTACATCCCCTATAGCTCGGAAATTTCGAAAACTGTCGCAAACTCCCAAGAGAAATGAAAGCCATATGGTACCGACTGGGAGCCAAAGTCCTTGCGCGGTGGAAAAGAGGCACAACTGGGTTCATCGCCGCGCGACAATGGACATAGACAAAGCGCATGACACCTGCTTGGGTGCGCGCAACGCAAATATTGCCGGAGGCTGACCCATGCTGGACGCGACGACCGATCTGAAATCCCTGCTCAAGAATCCCGACCTTCTGGTGACCAAAGCCTATATCGGTGGCCAATGGGTAGATGGCGACAACGGCACGTTCGCAGTGACCAACCCCGCACGCGGAGACGTGATTGCCGAAGTTGCCGATGTCAGCCGCGCGCAAGTCGCAGGCGCCATCGCGCAGGCCGAAGCTGCGCAGAAGGAATGGGCCAAGCTGACCGGTAAGGAACGCGCCGCCATCCTGCGCCGCTGGTTCGACCTGATGATGGAAAACGCCGAGGATCTGGGCAAGATCCTGACCGCCGAGCAAGGCAAGCCCCTGGCCGAGGCTGTTGGCGAAATCGGCTATGGCGCCTCCTTCATCGAGTTTTTCGGGGAAGAGGCCAAGCGGGTATATGGCGAGACCATTCCCGGCCATCAGCGCGACAAGCGGATCATGGTGATGAAACAGCCAATCGGCGTTGCTGCTTCGATCACGCCGTGGAACTTCCCCAACGCGATGATCACCCGCAAGGCGGGCCCGGCACTGGCCGCCGGCTGCGCCTTTGTTGCGCGCCCGGCCACAGAGACCCCTCTGTCTGCTCTGGTTCTGGCGCTGCTGGCAGAACAGGCGGGCGTGCCTGCGGGTGTCTTCAACGTCGTGCCATCGACTCAGGCCAGCGAGACCGGCAAGGAGTTCTGCGAGAACCCAGGCGTGCGCAAGCTGACCTTTACCGGCTCGACCGAAGTGGGCCGCATCCTGCTACGCCAGGCGGCCGATCAGGTCATGAAATGCTCGATGGAGCTGGGCGGCAACGCGCCCTTCATCGTGTTTGACGACACCGATCTGGACGCAGCCGTCGAAGGCGCGATGCTGTGCAAGTTCCGCAACAACGGCCAGACCTGTGTCTGCGCCAACCGCATTTACGTGCAGGCGGGCGTCTACGATGCCTTTGCCGCCAAGCTGAAAGCTGCGGTTGAGGCGCTAACAGTCGGCGACGGACTGAGCGCTGGCACAACCACCGGCCCCTTGATCAACGACGACGCAGTGGCCAAAGTCGAAGAGCATATCAAGGATGTCACCGACAAAGGCGGCGCGGTTTTGACCGGCGGTCTGCCTCATGATCTGGGTGGCACTTTCTTCCAACCCACGATCGTGACCGGCGTGACTCAGGACATGATGGTCGCGCAGGACGAGACCTTTGGCCCATTGGCTCCCCTGTTCAAGTTCGAGGACGAAGATGACGTCATCGCCATGGCCAATGATACGATCTTCGGGCTGGCCTCGTATTTCTATGCCAAGGACCTGAGCCGCGTCTACAAAGTGGCCGAGGCGCTAGAGTACGGTATCGTCGGCGTGAACACCGGCATCATCTCGACCGAGTTGGGCCCATTCGGCGGCGTCAAGCAATCCGGCCTAGGCCGTGAAGGCAGCCACCACGGCATGGAAGACTATATGGAAATGAAATACGTCTGCCTGTCGGTCTGAACAGGAAGACTGCCCCCTCTCATCGCGTTGAGGGGGCAGTTTATACGATAGGGCACGACGCATCTGACATTTCACCATTCCCCAAAACAGAACGAAGATGCGCGTAGGTGGGCGGATCGTAAGGCATGCGCGCGTCTCAACACTTCGCGCGTCTCGGGTATTCCTTGTAGCAGGGATGAATGTTGAGACATAGGTGGTGCCGCTGAAGGGACTCGAACCCCCGACCCCATCATTACGAATGACGTGCTCTACCAGCTGAGCTACAGCGGCACCGTTGGTCCTCCGAAGCTGAATTCGGAAGGATGCGAAGGCTTCTTTAATTCGTCAGGTCTGCGCCTGCAAGCCCGGATCAGCGCGCCGAGGCTTCATGAAAATTCTGTGACACAATAGGGTTCCCGGTTGACCACCAATATATATTTCCATAATTCATGAAATATGATAGAAGAGATCACCGATCAGCTGGCCATTCTGGGGCATCCGCAACGCATCACAGTCTTTCGCATGTTAATGCGACGGTTTCCTGACACCGTGCCAGCGGGTGAGCTGGCCTCGGAGCTGGATATCAAACCCAGCACCATGTCGAACTATCTGAATGCGCTGCAAAGGTCCGGGCTGGTGACACAGGAACGCTCTGGCACGTCTCTGCTTTATTCCGTCGACATGGCTAAAGTTCAGGGAATGCTGGATTTTCTGGTCGTCGATTGCTGCCGGGGTCGTCCCGATATCTGCATGCCTTTCACACAGGGAAATGAAGACATGACTGACCGCAAGTTCAACGTCCTGTTTCTATGCGTGGGCAATTCCGCCCGCTCGATCTTTGCCGAAACACTGCTGCGCCAATTGGGTGGCGACAGGTTCACCGTCTATTCCGCCGGAACGCAGCCCGCGTCCGAGTTGAATCCCTTTGCCGTGCAGGTGTTGCAGGACAAGGGTCACGATACTTCGGTCCTGCGCTCCAAGCATATGTCGGAATTTGCGGCCGACGGTGCGCCGGAGATGGATTTTGTTTTTACCGTTTGCAATCAAGCTGCGAACGAAGACTGCCCGGCCTGGGAAGGCCAACCGATCAGCGGCCATTGGGGCATGGAAGACCCGGTGAAAGCTACCGGAACCGATGCCGAGAAAAGCCTCGCCTTTCAAAACGCCTATGGCGCGCTGAAGCGCCGGATCGAGGCGTTCACCTCCTTGCCGGTCGAAAGCCTTGACCGGATCGCCCTACAATCTGCTGTCGATGACATCGGCAGAACCTCTGTCGGAGACTGAAATGACCACATATGCTGTGAATGGCCTGGGCCGGATAGGAAAACTGGCCCTGAAACCGCTGTTGGAGAAAGGCGCCAAGATCGCCTGGATCAACGACGCGGTCGGAGATGCCGAGATGCACGCGCATCTGTTGGAGTTCGATACGGTTCATGGCCGTTGGGACGCCACTTTCGAGCATGATGACGAAAGCGTCACCATTAACGGCACCCGCCTGCCCTTCATCGGCACCAAGGATCTGAGCGCTCTGCCGCTGGACGGCGTCGATGTGGTGATTGACTGCACCGGTGTCTTCAAGACCGAGGCAAAACTGGCCCCCTATTTCGATGCGGGCGTAAAAAAAGTTGTCGTCTCGGCCCCGGTCAAGGACGGCCCGACCGCCAATATCGTGATGGGCGTGAATGATGACATCTACGATCCGGCGACCGATCAAATCGTGACCGCAGCCTCCTGCACGACGAACTGTCTGGCCCCGGTGGTGAAGGTCATCCATGAGAACCTGGGCATCCGCCACGGCTCTATGACCACGATTCATGACGTGACCAACACGCAGACCATCGTGGATCGTCCCGCCAAGGATCTGCGCCGGGCGCGCTCGGCCCTGAACTCACTGATCCCGACCACAACCGGCTCGGCCACGGCGATCACGCTGATCTACCCTGAACTCAAGGGGCGTCTGAACGGCCATGCGGTGCGGGTGCCGCTGTTGAACGCCTCACTGACAGACTGCGTGTTCGAGGTGGAGCGTGAAACCACTGTCGAAGAGGTCAATGCCTTCTTCAAAGCAGCCGCCGAAGGTGAGTTGAACGGCATTCTGGGCTATGAGACCCGCCCGCTGGTCTCGACCGACTACACCAATGACGAACGCTCTTCGATCGTCGATGCGCCGTCGACTATGGTTGTGAACGGGACACAGGTGAAAATCTATGCCTGGTATGACAACGAGATGGGCTATGCCCACCGTCTGGTCGATGTTGCGCTGATGATTGGGGCCTCGCTGTGACCGATCGGCCCGAGGGGCTGTCGGCCTATATCGCGGTCACGGCGGCCTATTGGGCCTTTATGCTGACCGACGGAGCCTTGCGGATGCTAGTGCTGTTGCACTTTCACACGCTTGGCTTCTCGCCGGTGCAACTGGCCTATCTGTTTGTCCTCTATGAAATCGCTGGGATGGTGACGAACCTTGCAGCGGGCTGGATCGCAGCGCGGTTTGGCTTGACCTCGACGCTCTATGCCGGGCTTGGGTTGCAGGTGGTGGCGCTGCTAGCGTTGACGCAACTAGACCCTAATTGGGCGATTGGCGCATCTGTGGCCTTCGTCATGATCGTGCAAGGCGCAAGCGGAGTGGCCAAGGATCTGGCCAAGATGTCCTCGAAATCCGCAGTGAAATTACTGGCCCCAACCGAGGGCGGCGGGCTGTTTCGCTGGGTTGCGGTGCTGACCGGATCAAAGAACGCCGTCAAAGGGCTGGGCTTCCTTCTCGGTGCAGCCATGCTGGCAACGCTGGGCTTTCAGGCGGCGATCATCGTGATGGCAGTTGTTCTCGCGGTGATCCTGTTCGCCGTCATCCGCTTCATGCCCCCCGGCCTGCCCAAAGGGCGCAAGGGCGCAAAGTTCTCTGAGGTCTTCTCAAAGTCCGCCAACGTCAATTGGCTGTCCGCCGCGCGGGTTTTCCTGTTCGGTGCCCGCGACGTGTGGTTCGTGGTTGGCATCCCGATCTATTTCTATGCCGTCCTCTCGGATGGCACAGAAGAGGGCAACCGCGCCGCCTTTTTCATGATCGGCACCTTCATGGCATTCTGGATCATCCTCTACGGCGTCATTCAGGCCAACGCGCCCAAAATCCTGCGGGCCTCAGACCGGTCCGAGGGGGATTTGATCCGCGCTGCGCGCAGCTGGGCCACAATGCTGTTTTGCGTTCCTGCGGCTCTAACATTGGCAGTTTTGCTGTCTTCAGGGCCGGAGAAATGGCTGACAATCACGTTGGTTTTGGGCCTTCTGGTGTTTGGGGCAATCTTCGCCGTTAATTCATCCCTGCATTCCTATCTGATCCTCGCCTTCACCAAGTCCGAGCGGGTCACGATGGATGTCGGCTTCTACTACATGGCCAACGCGACAGGCCGGCTTTTGGGCACCGTCCTGTCCGGCTTTACCTATCAGGTCGGCGGCCTCCCCCTTGTGCTGGGAACAGCGGCTGTCATGGTGGCGCTTGCGGCGCTCACTTCGGGCAAGCTGGCCGACCAAACAACTGAGGCATATTCATGAGCATCTTCGAGCGCTATCTGACCATCTGGGTCGCCCTCGCCATGGTCGGTGGTGTACTGATCGGACTGGCCGCGCCCGGTCTGGTCGGCCTGATCGCCGGGGCCGAGGTGGCCAGTGTCAACCTGGTCGTAGCCCTGCTGATCTGGGCCATGGTCTATCCGATGATGGTCGGCGTCGATTTCAAAGCGGTCGCGGGCGTGGCCCGGCAACCCAAAGGCCTGATCGTGACGCTGGCGGTCAACTGGTTGATCAAACCCTTCACCATGGCCCTGCTGGCGGTGTTGTTCTTCGATTATGTCTTCGCGCCGTGGATTCAGCCAGAGGACGCAGCGCAATACACCGCGGGTCTGATCCTGTTGGGGGCCGCACCCTGCACCGCGATGGTGTTTGTCTGGTCACAACTGACCAAGGGTGACGCGACCTATACTTTGGTGCAGGTCTCAGTAAATGACCTGATCATGGTGGTGGCTTTTGCACCCATTGTGGCCTTCTTGCTGGGGGTCACCGATATCTCGGTCCCATGGCAAACGCTTGTTCTGGCAACTGTCCTCTATGTGGTTTTGCCGCTGATTGCTGGTTTGATCACCCGCAAGCGGCTGGGCTCGGAGGAGGCCATCGACGCCTTCTCCGCCCGTGTCAAACCGTGGTCGATCATGGGTCTGATCGCAACGGTGGTGATCCTTTTCGGCCTTCAGGGAGAGACGATCCTGGCCAAGCCGATGGTCATCGTCCTGATCGCCGTGCCGATCCTGATCCAAAGCTATGGCATCTTCGCGCTGGCGTACGGAGCTGCCTATGCCTTGAAGGTCCCCCACCGCATCGCCGCCCCTTGCGCTATGATCGGAACCTCAAACTTTTTTGAGCTGGCCGTAGCGGTCGCTATCAGCCTGTTCGGCCTGAACTCGGGCGCGGCGCTTGCGACGGTGGTGGGTGTGCTGGTCGAGGTACCGGTGATGTTGTCACTGGTTGCCTTCGCCAACCGCACGCGGGTCCGGTTTCCCGAACCCGCGACGCAGTAGACCATTCAGCGCACCGAATGATCATACAGCACCGCAATCGCCGCGGAGGCGATGCGAGTGCGGCGATCATCGGCGCGGCTGGTCAGCATGATCGGAACCTGCGCGCCCAAAACAATCCCTGCGGCCTCAGCTCCGGCCAGATACATGAGCTGCTTGGCGATCATGTTGCCGGCCTCAAGGTCCGGCGCGACCAGTATATCGGCCTGCCCCGCCACGTCGGATTTGATGCCCTTGGTCGTGACAGCACGCATCGACACGGCGTTGTCAAAAGCCAGAGGGCCATCGAGCATACCGCCCGTGATCTGCCCGCGATCCGCCATTTTGCACAGGGCACCAGCCTCGACCGTGGATTGCAGCCGGGGTGTAATGGTCTCTACCGCTGACAGGATCGCTACTTTTGGCGTTTCGATCCCGATGGCGCGCGCCAGGTCAATGGCATTCTGAACCATGTCCGCCTTGGTCTGCAGATCGGGCGCTATGTTGATGGCCGCATCGGTGATCAGAAGCGGTTTGGAGTAGGTCGGCACATCCATGACATAGACATGGCTCATCCGGCGTTCGCTGCGCAAACCATTGGCCTTAGAGACAACGGCGGACATGACCTCATCCGTGTGCAAAGCGCCCTTCATCAGGGCCTTCACACGACCATCCCGCGCCAGATGCACCGCCCGTTCGGCCGAGGCATGGCTGTGCGGCGTATCAATGATCTCGAGCCCGCCGATATCCAACCCAGCCGCATCCGCCGCATGTAGTATCCGGCTGCGCGGACCGACCAAAACAGGCTCTAACAAACCCAAATCGCGGGCCGAGAGCGCCCCCTCCAACGCGCTTTCATCACAGGGATGGACCACGGCTGTGGGCAATGGGTCCATTTTCTGAGCCGCGCTCAGCAATCGGTCATAGGAGGCGCCCCGGTGATGCAAAACCAAATCCGGCATCGCCATTCGGGGTCTTTTGACCTTTTTGTCTGGCGCGATCACAACGGCCTGTCCGGTGATGACAGGCTTGCCATCGCCAGTCGTACAGAGGCAATCCAGAGTGACGTGCTTCTTCTCGGGCTGCTTTTCGGTCACGGTGACGCGCACAGTGACCGTATCGCCGATACCAACGGGTTTGAGGAATTTTAGGGTCTGATCCAGATAAATCGTCCCCGGCCCCGGCAATTGCGTGCCCAAAACATTGGATATCAGCGCACCGCCCCACATGCCATGCGCGACCACCCTGTGAAAGACATCCTCCTGCGCGAAGGCCTCATCCACATGGGCCGGGTTCACATCGCCCGAGACCGCTGCAAAGGCGTCGATATCCTGTGCGGTCAGGGTGCGGGACAACTCGGCGGTATCTCCGACACTTATCTCATCAAAAGGCCGATTTTCGATGAAGCCGATACCGGTATCCTCATCCGATGACATCCATTCCCCTTTCAATACAAAAGCCAAACCTTGGGCAGACAACCCGAACAGTTGCTGTTCAACGACCCATAAAGGCTCAATATGACAGAGACATGCAAGCGCCGCGACGGTCAGACCGCGCGATCCTGTGCGCGATACGAACTCGGGCTGCGGTTGGTCCATTTCCGGAATGCGCGGTGAAAATTCGCCGGGGCCGAGAACCCCGTATCGAACGCAATCTGCTCGATACTGTCGCCGCTTTGCTGCAGGGCGCGGATCGCAATATCGCGGCGCAGGGCGTCCTTGATGTCCTGAAACGAGGTGCCCTCGTCCTTGAGACGCCGGTTCAGGGTCCGGGGCGTCATCTTCAGAGCCAGGGCCGCATCGGGAAGCTGGCTGCTTTTCCAGGACGTCCGATACAGGAACGCCCGGACCTGCAGGCTGTTTGTATGGGCGCGTGAGTTGGTGAAAATCCAGTCGATCGGTGCGCGTTCCAGAAATAGAGACGCCTCAGCCGGACTGCGCGTGATCGGGGGATCAAAGCGGCGCGGATCGAACAGAATGCTGGTCTGCGGAGCATCGAATGTGACCGCGCAGGGGAAGACAACCGCATAGTCCGCCGCAAAACTTGGCCGCGCAAAGGCAAAGCGAACGGCCTTTACCGGCGTTTCCGATCCGCCCAGCCATGACAGCAGCCCATGCGCAAGTTTCAGGATCAGCATATGGCCGAAGCGTTGGGGCGCTGTGTCTTGCCGATACGGTACCAGCGAAAGTTCAGCCTCGTCCGGTCCGGTGCGCAGTTCCAGATGGAAATCATCCAGCAACAAGTTCCAGAATGTCGAGAAACGATACAGCGCCGAGGTCAGGCTGCTTGCTTCGCGCAAAACGGTCACAAGGTGCTGCAGGGCGCGTGGCCGAATGGGACGGCTCCAGAGGCCCATCATCTCGTCCCCGGTCTCAGGTGCGGCCAACTGGTACAGGCGGGCGATTTCCTGAAGCGTCACACGCTGTGCAGGCTCTGACGCAGTGACGTGCAGGCCCGAACGGCTCAGCAGGAATTGCATCTGATCTGCGCTGCAACACACCCTCAGCGCCTCAAGCCAATCCTGGATGAAACCGGCAGAAACAGTTGTAAGTGAGATGGGGTCATTGCTGACCATGATCGCCCCCAGTTTGGCAATATCGGATAGTATCTTGGCAATATATGAGCTTTTCGGCAAGCTGCACGGCAGATAAATGACGTGAAACCACAATTACCATTGGGGGAGTCTGGCATGTCCTATCAGCCACCCGTACAGGATCTGATGTTCTGTATCGAACACCTGTCCCATTGGGAAACAGTGTCCACTCTGGACGCATACTCGGGTTTCGACCTGACCGATATCGGCGCTGCGCTAAAGGGATATGCCCGGTTCTGCAGCGAACAGATTGCGCCCCTATCCCATATCGGCGACACGTTGGGCGCACAGTTTGACAATGGCCGCGTGACGATGCCCGAAGGGGACGCGCAGGCCTATGCACAGTTTGTTGAAATGGGCTGGCAGGCCCTCACGCACCCGCCAGAGTTTGGCGGCATGGGACTGCCGCGTACGGTTGGCGCGGCGGCAGTCGAGATGCTGAACGCCGCCGATATGAGCTTTGGCCTGTGTCCCTTGCTGACCGATGGTGCGATCGAGGCGCTGCTGCTGACAGGCTCGGACGTGCAGAAAGCCACCTATTTAGAGCCTTTGATCGCTGGGCGCTGGTCGGGGACGATGAACCTGACCGAACCGCAGGCGGGCAGCGATCTGGGTCGTGTCTCGACCAAGGCGGTGCAGCGCGAAGATGGCAGCTATGGCGTGTCCGGCACCAAGATTTTCATCACATATGGCGCGCATGACCTGACTGAGAACATCATCCATCTGGTTCTGGCCCGCACCCCTGACGCGCCCGCCGGACCTAAGGGTCTGAGCCTGTTCATCGTCCCGCAGAAGATGGTGGCAGAGGATGGCTCGGTCGGCGCCGAGAATTCAGTCAACTGTGTCAGCATCGAACACAAGCTGGGCGTGCGCGCCAGCCCGACGGCGGTGCTGGAATACAAAGACGCCACGGGCTTCCTGATCGGTGAGGAAAACCGCGGGCTGGAATACATGTTCATCATGATGAACGCCGCGCGCTTTTCGGTTGGTGTTCAGGGCATCGCGACCTCAGAGCGTGCCTATCAGCGCGCCCTGGCTTATGCGCGGGACCGGGTCCAGAGCCGCCCGGTGAATGGTCATGTCAAGGACGCCGTGGCGATCATCGAACACCCCGACGTGCGCCGCATGTTGATGCGGATGCGCAGCCTCACCGAAGGCGGGCGCGCCATGGCGGCGGCCACAGCCGGGCTTCTGGACATTGCACATCATCAGGATGATCCGGACATGGCCGCTCTGGCCGAGTTCATGGTTCCGCTGGTCAAGGGCTTCTGCTCGGAACGCGCGGTCGAGGTCGCCTCTCTGGGCGTTCAAATCCACGGCGGCATGGGCTTCATCGAAGAAACCGGAGCCGCTCAGCACTTTCGCGACGCTCGCATTCTGCCGATTTACGAGGGCACCACCGCCATTCAGGCCAACGACCTTCTGGGCCGCAAAATCATGCGCGACGGAGGCGAGACCGCCCGCCGGTTCGCCGCCCGCATTGCGGCAACCGAGGCCGAGTTGGCAGAAGGCGATGCCACCGCGCAAAGCATCGGCGCAAGCCTTGCGCAGGCACGCGGCGCGTTTGAGGCCGCGTTGGAATGGCTATTGGAACACAGCAGCAAAGATATCGACGCCGCTTTTGCGGGCTCGGTCCCGTTTTTGATGCTGGCCGGTACGCTTGCGGCGGGTTGGAAACTGGCAAAAGGTGTCACCCCGGCGCAGGCGGCTTTGAACGATGGGCAGAACACTCAGTTCATGACCGAAAAGATCGCCACCGCGCTGTTCTTTGCCCAGCATATCCTGCCGGAATGCAGTGCCGAACACGCCCGCATCTTATACGGTGCGCGCAGCCTGCTTGACGCGGCCTTCCCCGAATAATGCCTGCCAAAGGACCTGACCTATGAATGACGTCGTGAACCCCGCCACCTATGAAAACCTCGCGATTTCCGAGCGTGACAACGGCCTCTATGTCGTGACCCTGAACCGCCCGACCAAGCGCAATGCATTGGATGTAGCGACGATTGAGGAACTGATCCGCTTTTTCAGCGGCGCGCGTATGGCCGGCGTTAGGGCTGTTGTGCTGACCGGCGAGGGCGACCACTTCTGCGCAGGTCTTGATCTGGTTGAACACTGGAAGGCCGACCGCAGCCCCGATGACTTCATGCATGTCTGCCTGCGCTGGCATGAGGCATTCAACAAGATGGAATATGGTGGCGTGCCGATCATCGCCGCCCTGAAAGGCGCGGTGGTTGGCGGAGGGCTGGAGCTTGCCAGTGCTGCCCATATCCGCGTCATCGACCCCGGCACCTATTTCGCTTTGCCCGAGGGGCAGCGCGGGATTTTCACGGGTGGAGGCGCAACCATCCGCGTCTCGGACATGATCGGCAAATATCGCATGATCGACATGATCCTGACCGGTCGCGTCTACCAGGGGCAAGAGGCTGTCGATCTTGGACTGGCGCAGTACATCACCGAAGACGGTGGCAGCATGGCCAAGGCAATGGAACTGGCAGACCAAATCGCGCAGAACCTGCCTTTGACCAATTTTGCAATCTGTTCGGCGATCAGCCATTTGAACAATATGTCCGGCATGGATGCAGCTTATGCCGAAGCCGTAGTCGGCGGTGTGGTCAACACCCAGCCAGCCGCCCGCGAACGGCTGGAAGCCTTTGCCAACAAGACCGCCGCCCGCGTGCGGCCCAACAGCTAAGACAGGCGGGATCCGGATGCGTCACCATTTCGAAGCTCTTCAGAAGACACAGGCCAACCATGTGCCGTTGTCACCTTTGTCCTTCCTGCGCCGCGCCGAAACCCTGCACGGCGCGCGCACAGCTGTTATCTATGGTGACATCCGACGAAGCTGGGCGGAAACTGCCGCCCGCATTCGCGCGGTGGCCAGTGGGTTGGCAGCACTTGGCGTGCAGAAGGGTGATACGGTCTCGGTCCTCAGCCCGAACATCCCGGAACTGTTTGAGCTGCATTTTGCCCTGCCCCTGACCGGAGGGGTGCTGAATACGCTCAACACCCGGCTCGAGCCCGAAACCATCGCGTATATTCTGGACCATGCGGACACCAAACTGGTGATTGTGGACCGGGAACTGGTGCCGCTTCTGTCCAAAGCTTTTGATCTGCTGGGTCGCACAATACCTGTGGTCGAAATCGCCGATCCTGCGGCCACTGGTGAAAGCCTCGGCGGCCAAACCTATGAGGCGCTGACCACGGCCCCGCCCCTGCCTATCGATCTGCCCGATGATGAGTGGGACGCGATTGCGCTGAACTACACCTCGGGCACCTCGGGCCGCCCCAAGGGCGTCGTCTATCACCACCGTGGCGCCTACCTGATGGCGTTGGGTACGGGCACCGCATGGCAGATGCCCCCCTATCCGGTCTATCTGTCCGTCGTACCGATGTTCCACTGCAACGGCTGGGGCCATCCCTGGTTGATGGCGATGCTTGGAGGGAAGGTTGTATTTACACGCGTCCCCGCCGCAGACCGTATTCTAGACGCAATCCGCACCCATGGCGTGACCCATTTCGGTGCGGCCCCCATCGTGCTGCAAATGCTGGCCGAGGCCGAAAGCGACGCCGCCCCCTTTGATCCCGCAATCCGGGTGCTGACCGCCGGTGCGCCTCCGCCCCCTTCGGTCTTGGAGAAGACCCGCGCGATGGGGTTTGACGTCATGCAAGTCTATGGCCTGACCGAGACTTACGGCCACATCTCGCAATGCCTCTGGCAGGAGGAGTGGAACGATCTCAGCCCAGCGGAACAGGCTGAATTGCAGGCGCAACAGGGCGTTGCCTTCCCGATGGTCGAAGAGGTCACCGTAGTCGACCGCGACAGCGGCGCGCCGGTGCAGCGCGATGGTGCCACACAAGGTGAGATCGCCATCCGGGGCAACACGGTCATGGCCGGGTACTACAAAGACGTCGAGGCAACCTCGAACGCCTTCGAGGATGGCTGGTTCTGGTCCGGCGACGGAGCTGTCATACATGAAAACGGATATATCCAGATCCGCGACCGCCTGAAGGACGTGATCATCTCGGGTGGCGAAAACATCTCATCCGTCGAGGTCGAAGCGGTGTTGTATCGCCATGACGCGGTTCAGGCCGCCGCCGTGGTCGCAATGCCGCATGAAAAATGGGGCGAAGTCCCATGCGCCTTTATCGAATTACGCGACGGGGCCGAGGCAACCGCTGAGGACATCATCGCTTTTTGCCGCGATAACTTGGCCGGGTTCAAGGCCCCAAAAGCGGTTGTTTTTGAGACGCTTCCCAAGACCTCAACCGGCAAGATCCAGAAATTCCAACTACGCGACCGCGTCAAAACACTGTCGCTTTGACATAGCTCTGCCCGGGTTTCTCCAACGAAACTCGGGCAAAGCCTCAAACCTAGGTTCAGGCCTCATAGCCAATAGATAACGAGTGCTGCGAGGGCGATTGCTGACAGGAAGACCTTTGGGCACCTGTCGTAGCGGGTTGCCA